>NZ_JBALOZ010000295.1:0-6434 GCF_036965125.1 Bacillus sp. JJ1503 | reverse complement strand
ATGAATACAGAAAATAACAATCTTAAGGAGAATTGGTTAAAGAATATTATTCTATTTTTAAGCAGCCAAACAATCTCACTTTTTGGATCGTCCCTGGTTCAATATGCAATCATGTGGCATATAACGCTTACGACGGAATCTGGTGTGATGATGACGCTGTATATCATTTGCGGTTTTATTCCGACTTTTCTTTTATCTCCGATTGCGGGGGTTTGGGCGGATCGCTACAACCGTAAAATGCTGATTATTTTAGCGGATGGACTCATCGCCATAGCTACACTCATTCTTGCTATTCTCTTTTTAATGGGATTTGATGACATATGGCTGTTATTTTTGATGGCGGCAGTTCGGGCTTTTGGTACAGGAATACAAACACCTGCTGTTGGGGCGATCTTACCGCAAATTGTTCCAAAGGATAAGCTGACTAAAGTAAACGGAGCAAATGGAAGTATTCAAGCCGTTATTATGTTCGTATCTCCAATGGTCAGTGCAGCTCTACTGGCAATGACTTCGATTGAAATCATATTTTTTATCGATGTCATTACGGCAGCGATTGCGATTGTGACACTTCTTGCCTTTTTAAAAATTTCTGTACATGAGAAGGCGGCGGAAAAACAAACAACAAGCTATATGAGCGACTTTAAACTAGGCTTACAATATGTGAATAACCATGAGTTTCTGAAGAATTTTTTCTTATTCTTTGCCGTCTTCTTTGTCTTGATGGCACCTGCAGCATTTTTGACTCCACTACAAGTGACACGTAGCTTTGGCAATGATGTGTGGCGACTAACCGCAATTGAAATAGCCTTTTCCATTGGTATGATGGTAGGTGGAGGAATCATTGCTTCTTGGGGAGGCTTTCCAAATAAAATGAAGACATTGGGATTGGCAAGTGTGATTATGGGAGTCTGTACATTCGCACTTGGCATCGTTCCGATTTTTTGGATTTATTTAGTTTTCATGGCTATATTCGGAATTGCCATGCCAATTTTTAATACACCAGCTACCGTTTTGTTACAGGAGAAAGTC
Organism: Bacillus sp. JJ1503; assembly: GCF_036965125.1. Classification (NCBI taxonomy): domain Bacteria; kingdom Bacillati; phylum Bacillota; class Bacilli; order Caryophanales; family Bacillaceae; genus Bacillus; species Bacillus sp. JJ1503. The sequence goes on along the minus strand of NZ_JBALOZ010000295.1, from coordinate 5,405 downwards.
GATGAAGATTATTTAGGCAGAGTTTTTGGCGTAATGGGAATGATCTCAACCTCGATGATGCCGCTCGGAATGCTAATATTCGGCCCAATCGCAGATATAATCAAAATTGAATGGCTACTAATAGGAACCGGTGTATTCATTATTATTTTAGCGATTCTTTTAGGCAGAAACAAAGTATTAATCGAAGCGGGGAAACCTGCAATGAAAGAATCATAAATTAAACAGTGATAGAGGAACGGATCCAATAGGGTTTGTTCCTTTTTCTATTTTACCTCCACAATTTAATAACAATATTTACACCATAAGGTTTGTTTTTCTGCAAATAGGAATACGACTTCCGTTTTTATCCAAACAGAGGTTGAGTATATTAAACAATCACCTTGTATTTTTTACAAACGAGATCGTCCAAACTTATGGAAAAAGAGAGTCACTTTTTATAATTACCCCAAAATTTCAGGAGCTAGCCGGTCTCTTGAAGTAGGCAGCACTTGACTTGCCCAAAGGGCAGGTCATTTTTTATTAATTCAAGCACTGACTTATTTACAAGGTGAAGTTCGCGTATAATGGTAGGTTGAATAGGGTAAAAAACTTGGCGGAAATAATAAGGTAAATAATCCAAAATAAAAAGAGGCTTAGTTATGTGTAAAGAAAGTTTTAAAGATTATAAATTAAGTGATAAATAGTAAACGCGCTGGATAGTTTAGAAAATTTAAATCCAACAGCCGTTCAAAGTAAGGTTATCCCTCTTGTGTTAGAGAAAATGGATCTTGTCGTGAAATCACAAACAGGAAGTGGGAAGACAGCTTCATACGGGATTCCCATTTGTGAATTAATTGATTGGAAGGAAAATAAACCACAAGCGCTAATTTTGACACCAACGAGAGAACTTGCTGTGCAAGTGAAAGAGGATTTCATAAACATAGGCAGATTTAAACGGATAAAAGCAACAGCTGTTTATGGAAAACAACCTTTTGCCATCCAAAAAACAGAATTAAAGCAAAAAACACATGTAGTTGTCGGTACTCCAGGCCGTGTGTTAGATCATATTGAAAGAGGTACTCTGGCCTTAGATCAGATTCACTACCTTGTTATTGATGAAGCTGACGAGATGTTAAACATGGGGTTTATTGAACAAGTAGAAGCCATCATCAAGGAGTTACCTCGAAAACGAGTGACAATGCTATTTTCAGCTACTTTACCAGAGGAGGTCAAAAACCTCTCACTTAACTATATGAAAACACCTATCGATATTGAAATTAAAGCGACGGGACTCACGACTGATACAATTGATCATTCTCTTTTTGAAGTGGCAGAAGACGATAAATTTTCTATGCTTAAAGATGTGACGATAGTTGAAAATCCAGATAGTTGCATCATCTTCTGTCGAACAAAAGATCGAGTAGATACTGTGTGTGATCAGTTAGTGGATTTAGGTTATAGCTGTGATAAAATCCATGGCGGCATGATACAAGAGGATCGGCTTGACGTGATGAATGACTTTAGAAGAGGAGAATTTCGCTATTTGATTGCTACGGATGTAGCCGCTAGAGGGATTGATATTGATAATATTACACATGTCATCAACTATGACCTTCCATTAGAGAAAGAAAGCTATGTCCATCGTACGGGAAGAACAGGACGAGCGGGTCAAAAGGGGAAAGCCATCACTTTTGTTACACCTTTTGAAGATCGGTTTTTAAGTGAAATTGAAGAATACATTGGTTTTGAGATTCCGAAAATGGTCGCTCCTTCAAAAGAGGAAGTTTCAGATAAGAAACCTTTCTTTGAAGCAAAAATGAATGTTGAACCAACCATTAAAAAAGCAAAAAGTGAAAAATTAAACAAGCAAATCATGAAGTTGTACTTTAATGGTGGGAAGAAAAAGAAGCTTAGAGCGGTAGATTTTGTTGGAACGATTGCAAAAATTAACGGAGTATCAGTGGAGGACATTGGTATCATTACAATATTAGATACTGCTTCTTATGTTGAAATATTAAACGATAAAGGTCCGATTGTGTTGAAAAAGATGAAGGACACAACTATAAAAGGTAAGCTGCTGAAAGTATATGAAGCTAAAAAGAAGTGAAAAGTTAGAGTTGGCAGCAACTGGGGGTAATAAGACATGACTGGACTTTTTTCTTGTTAGTAACATTTAGTAGACATCAAACTGAAAACCTCATTTAGTTACAATGCGGGGAACCGTATCATAGCTTAATGAGGTTTTTATTTTTATTTACACTATAAAATATCAAATTGATTCCCCTTTAGATTTTATTAGGCTTCCAGAAAGTGTTTCTTAGATGGTGAATTTATGTATAAGTTTTTAGAGGCAAATTTCATCCATAACTTTAGGAGTCAAGCTTATTAACTCAATATCTTTCCATTATTTTCATGGAATGTTACAAAAAAGAGCCCCTAGTTCATCAAATGTATATAAAAAATAAAAATAAAATCAACAATACATTAACATTCATACAGTTTAATAGAATTGCACCAAAGATTCTACTACTAGGGGGATTATTAGATGATTAATAACAAACTTGTGAAAAAAGGTGCTACTTTAGCACTTGCTCTAGCTATTACAGTCCCAGCATTATCACCGACAGCAGTGAATGCTCAGAAAAATATAACAATAGAAGCTGTTAAATTTAATGGAATGAAAGCACCATCTACTATTGAAGAAATGGTAAAAACGTATACAACCGCAACAGTTGATGTGAAATATAGCAATGGAAAAGTAAAAACATTTCCGTTGTCCTACAACTACCTATTTAAATCGGAAGATAAGGTAGCAACTGTTAAAGGGGAAAAAATCCCTGCAGGTACACCAATTGATGTAAAAGGAAATCCAATTAAGGATCCAAGCAGCGCAGACGGAAAATACTTTGTCTCCGATGCTCCGGATTCAAACAGCTTAATGCTGCCCATTAACGGCAAACTTTATATGGTTACACATTATGAATATCAAACCATTGATGCTGCTGGTAAATCAGCATACGGTTTAGTTCCTGCATCTATGTCTTTAACTGAGTTGGAACAGGACAAAAAAACAGGTGAACTGAAACCTGTAAAAGTAGAAAAAATTGATTTTTCAGCAGTAAATGGACTTTGGATTCCATGTAACGGATCATTATCTCCTTGGAATACACATTTAGGTTCTGAAGAGTACGAACCAGATGCACGTCTTTTCTTAGATTCAACTTCGAAAGTAAGAAGTCAAGTTGAAACATTCGCTCAATTTTATTTTGGAGATAAAGCAAAGGCGAATCCTTATTTTTATGGGTACACTCCTGAAATTACAGTAGAAAAGAACGGGAAAACATCAGTTGTAAAACATTACAGTACAGGACGTTTCTCTCATGAGTTAGCTAAAGTCATGCCTGATAACAAAACTGTATTTTACGGGGATGATGGCGGTAATACAGGAATGTTTATGTATGTGGCTGACAAAGAAAAAGATTTATCATCAGGTACACTATATGCCGCAACATTTAAACAAACAGGTACTGAAAACGGTGGCTCAGGCGATTTACAATGGATTAATTTAGGACATGCAACCGATAGAGAAGTAAAAAATATTATTGATAGTGGGATTACATTCAATGATATTTTTGAAACTTCAGATGCGCCTAAAGAAGGTTTTACAGCTATTAAAACATACGCAAATGAAGGAAAAGTTGAGTACCTAAAACTTAAACCTGGCAAAGAAAAAGCAGCAGCCTTCCTTGAAACTCGCCGTTACGCTGCCATTCTTGGTGCGACTACAGAATTTAACAAAATGGAAGGTGTAGCACTAAACGAAAAGGATAAAAAAGTATATATTGCAATTTCCGATCAAAGTAAGGCTATGGAAAAAGATTCAACAGGAAAAGACCCAGTAGACCATATTCAATTACCGAAAATTAAATCCGGTGTAACATATCAATTAGATTTGCAAGGTGGCCAAAAGGATAGCGAAGGAAAGGCTATTAATAGCTCTTATGTAGCACCATCAATGTCTGGATTAGTTGTTGGTGAAGATTTAAAAGAAGCTGATTCATTTGGAAACACTGCAAATGTAGATAAAGTAGCCAATCCAGATAACTTAAGTTACTCTGAATCAATGAGAACACTCTTTATTGGTGAAGATAGTGGGGCTCACACAAATAACTACGTTTGGGCTTATAATGTTGATACGAAAGAATTAGATCGTGTCTTATCTGTTCCAGCAGGAGCGGAAGCAACTGGATTATTTGCTGCTGACGACCGCAATGGATTCTCATACATTTTCAGCAATTTCCAGCATCCTGGTGATGAGGTAGATGCTAAGTCAATTACAGCTGTTAATAAAGATGATTTACTTAAAGCTGTTGACGAACAAATTGGTATTAATAAAACAGGCGGTATTGGTTATATCTCTGGTCTGCCTTCTTTAACAAACATGCCAGATTTCACTGCACCTGAAGCTCCTAAAGTAGATAAAGTAACAGCAAAATCTAAATCAGTTACAGGTACAACTGAAAAAGATGCTACTGTACAAGTTTATAACGGGAAAACATTATTAGGGGAAGCAAAAGCAAATTCAAAAGGGAAGTTCACTGTGAAGATTAAAGCCCAAAAGGCAGGCACAAGCCTAAATGTTGTGGCTAAAGACAAGGCTGGAAACAATAGTGAATCAACTGTCATAAAAGTTGTTACTAAATAACAAACACGTACATTTAATGTGCATGTAAAAATGAAAAGGGCTGTCATAAAAGTGACTTTTGTGACAGCCCTCATTCTATTCCATGCTTTTCCATAAGAATGGATTAACTCATTGGGAGTTTATTTGTGAAACGACTCTTTTTGTTTGCGAAACACTCATTTAGCTTTCAAAATTCTTCGATTTTCAGTATAGTTAATATAACATTGGTAAATAAATGAAGCGGAAGATAATATTTCTATAAAAATAATAGTAAAAGGAGGATGCATAAATGTATGAACTGAAGACGAAAGAAACTGATAGTAGTGTCATTGAATTTATCGAAAGAGTCGAAAATATCAAAAAGCGTAAAGATGCATATGACTTATTAGATATCTTCACGGAAGTGACAGGTTTTCCGGCCAAAATGTGGGGGCCTAGTATTATTGGGTTCGGTTCTTACCATTACATATATGAATCTGGGCACGTAGGAGATGCACCACTTGTAGGGTTTTCACCTCGTAAAGCAAAAATTAGTTTATATTTTAATCTGGGTGAAAAAGAACGAGAAGAATTACTAGAGCTTTTTGGGAAACATACAACAGGTAAAGCTTGTGTTTATATTAATAAACTAGATGACATAGATTTAGAAATATTAAAGAAGCTAATCAAACAATCTGTTAACTACTTAGAGAATAAATATCCTAAAAAGTGATATTTAATTAAAGCAAGTATTCTATTATCT
>NZ_JBALOZ010000294.1:684-12375 GCF_036965125.1 Bacillus sp. JJ1503 | reverse complement strand
TTGCTTACGTGGGGCATGCTCTATGACAATTAAAGCTGCTCCTGCATATTCCCCGCCCAATCCGAGCCCTTGCGCGAACCGCAAAGTAATCAAGATAATTGGTGCCCAAATCCCAATCGAATCGTAAGTTGGCAATGCTCCTATAAGGAATGTTCCAACACCCATGATCATAAGGGTGGTTATTAGGACTTTCTTTCTGCCGATTTTATCGCCAAAATGCCCAAAAATGATTCCGCCGATCGGTCTGGAAACGAACCCAACGGCAAAGGTACCGAATGAGGCAACCACCCCAATTACCGGGTCGATGTTGGGAAAGAATAATTTATTAAATACGAGAGCTGCTGCTGTTCCATATAGAAAAAAGTCATACCATTCTAATAACGAACCAATAAAGCTTGCAAAAGTAATCTTTCGTATATTGGATAAATTATGGGGGTTCTTACTCATGACCTTGGACTCCTCCTCAAATACTAATTAATGATGATAAAATTTTTTGGGGATTATAGTTGAAGTCTTGCTGTTAATTCAGGGTCTCCTGCTAAAAGTCCTCCGTCAACCGGAATCGCGGCCCCGGTAATATAGCTAGCATCGGACGAACATAAAAAGTCAACAACCGCTGCTATTTCTTCTGGTTCTCCAAAACGCCTCTGTGGTGTCCTCGTTACAACCCTCTCATGAAACATTGGGTCTTTCCATGTCCCAGATATCGGTGTTTTTACATAACCGGGGCAAACGGCATTAACCCGAATATTATGTTCTGCCCATTCAACAGCAAGGCATTGGGTAGCCTGAATAACAGCACCTTTGGAAGCAGAATATGAAATCAAATACTTCCCTCCGTAATGGGCCAAAACAGAAGCGAAGTTGACAATTGACCCGCCGCCTTCTTGAACCAAATACGGTTGAACTGCTTGACACATATACACCGTTCCATTTAGATTAATTTCCATCACCGATTTTAATTCTTCATCACTCACATCAACCGCTTCATTACGGCGATTGATTCCTGCTGCATTCACTAAAAAATCAATTCGCCCTAATGTCTTATAAATCTCACCCACAACCTGTTTCACATTTTCCTGATTGGCGACATCAGCCGAAAAGAAGTAAACGTCCTTCCCTTCCTCTCTAAGTGATTTTTCCAATGCCTCTCCTCTTTCTTGCGAAATATCGAGGATGGCCACTGTTTTTCCCTTTTCTAAAAACCGTTGAACAACAGCAAGCCCTAGACCAGAGGTACCTCCTGTTACTATGGCCACGGAATTACAAGGTACTGTCTGACTTTCCATAAAAATCCTCCTACCTTAAAAAAGATGGGGTCTTCACTAAAACTAAAGCGCTTTCAGGAATCGTCAATAACAATGCTCAAAACCCCTGCCCCCTTAAAAAGGATAATAGATTCATTAAACGAATGTTTAATAAATTCAATTCATAGGATAATAACTTATTGCCAATATCAATTCATTTTCAAATCAGCTATTGTATGTTGTACGGACATTATACTGTAAAAAAAAACATGACCCTTAACACATAGCATCACATCAACTATACAAAACAACTGACAGTTAATCTAATGAACGTTATAAAGGTTCATTTCACAAAATGTATGTTATCAGTACAACATAGGTCAAGGTGATATGTTTAATTAGATATTAATGAATATTCGGATAATTGTCAATATTTATTTCTTTTTTTTTTACTGGGGCACTAACTTTTCTTCGATCTTTTTAAATCAATGTTTAATTTGTATTGATCCCCTCGATAAATAATCCTCGCTACTTGAATCAGTTCATCCCGGTCAGAGTAGGTGACTCTGCTAATATTAAGTAATGGGTGACCAACTGAGATATTTAAATGCTTGGCCTCATTTTGTGTAGCCACCATGGCAGAGATTGACTGTTCCGCTCGTTCTAATGTAATACCCAGCTCTTGCTCGATGAAAGAATAAAATACTAGATTGTCGTTGTCTGCCATACGAATTCCAATTTCATAAGGAAAATAGGTAATCTCTAAAGCAATAGGCTCTCCATTAATCAGCCTCAGTCTTTCGATGAGGTATAAGTTATCTGTTTTAAGAATTTTACTGATTTCCGAATCTTCAACTTGTGAACTCTTAATCACTTTAGCCGTTGGGTTAAATCCCAACTCTTCCATTGTTTCCGAGAAACCATAAAGGTATCCCAACCAATCTTGAACAGGCTTTTTAGATACGAAAGTTCCCTTCCCCTGAATCCTTACAAGTAGTCCTTCTTGCACACACCCAGAAATGGCCTCCCGAATCGTAGCACGACTAACGGAAAACTCTTTCATTAAATCTAATTCTCCTGGAAGCATGTTTTGATAAACTCCGTCATTAATTCTCTGCCGCAATATTTTTCTAATTTGATAATGTAGAGGCTCACGATATAAACTAATGACCCTCTCCCCCTTCCTAATCCCCCACACAAAATTTTCTAATAAACATTGTACACTTAATATACCATATTTAATTTAAAAATCTAGTATGGGTTAGACCCCTTTAAAACCTGAAATGGCCGTGGCACACCTCACAAAAGAGTCATATCTTTTTTACCCTTTTTAGAATATTGAATCAATTTTATAATTCCTTATTTTAAAGAAACACAGCCCCGCAGAATTTTGCTCTATATAATTTTTAATAATTATGCAACTTGTTTTTGATTACTTAAAGATGCATTAATTCGATCGGTAGCTAATTTCGAGGCATTATAAACCAGAGTAACCAAATCAAAGTGAACTTTAGCGCGTTTTCCAGTACGATAACGTACATTGTTTAGTTGAAAATATAGTTTGAGATAAGCATTTACACGCTCTACTGCTGTACGGCGTTTAAAGATTGTTTTCAAGCTTTTGATCCTCGAGCCGGTGCAGTATATTTTCTGAGATTCAGTCGTGATTTTAACTTTATACATCTTTTGACAAAGTCCTTGATTGGCCAAGGGACAATCTTTACATTCCTTTGGTCGTGTGTATTTGAGTGTTTCGTATTTTGTATCGAAACTATCATAGCGATACGAGTGTTCCCTAAAACAGGTAGGTGCGAAATGTTTATCAAAACCTACAGGATCAGGTTCATTACGCCGATTATAGGCAATCACTGATTGGTGTTCCATTCGGTGAACCTGTGTATAAATCGGTTCGTAATCATAGCCTGCGTCCATCGTTTCGTAACGTAGAGTTGAAAGTTGAAGACGCTCATGGATTCCTTTTAATAAAGGAATCGCTGCTTTTCCGTCATTCAAATTACCCGAAGAAAAAAGCGATTGAAGAATATATTGACTTGTTGTTCCAACGGCTAAATGCGCCTTATAACCATACCAAAAAACGTTCTTCCCATCACTGTTTTGCTTAACTCCCCACTCTGGATTCTGGGGAATCTCGGCACGAAGTTGATCTAAAGGAACATCCAACTGATCTTCAATTTTCTTTTCAAAGAGAGGCTGATTGGCTTCACGCTCAGCTTTTTCAATCAAACATTATTCCCTTTCTTCCTTTGATTTACGCCCACGCTTCTTGGGTTCTGGTTTTGGTTTTTCCTCTTTCAGGGGTGCCTGATCTTTTGCTTCAAAGTGTGTCGCATCAATGGCAGCCGTGTCATCGGTGATAAAGCCTTCAGTAATGGCTTGATGTAGAAGCGATTCATTAGAATCTTCAAGAACGTTCGATTCACTAATGATTGTGACCATTCTTCAATAAGCCGCTTCAGATGGCACAGAATCAGATACCAAAAAGCCGCAGTCAAGTCGAAAAACCATATCATTGCTTAGTCGCTTCACCAAATCTTTAATAAAGGAAATACGTTCCGTTAATCGAGCAACTAGAGAGTAAATCATGGCTGCATAGCCATAGTTCAGTTCGACAGGTCTATCAAAACGGGATTTCTTCGTTACCACAGCGAAGATTGGTTCAATGTCGATGGCAGAAAAAACAGCTTCAAACCGATGGGTAGGTTCTAAATTATAAAATTCTTGTAGGTCAAATAGGCTTCCTCGTCGTATTATAGTCATAGGGAGTATTCCTCCCGTCTCATAAGTTTGTATGGTGCTTACTTATTTGCGACATTTGGGGAGGTACTCCTTTTTTAGTGCTTTAAAGCCTTGGACCTGTAAGGCTCAGAGTTTTGAAATTGATCCAATTAATAAAAAAACGTCAAGTTAGAGGACCTGACGTTTTTGAGTGATAGTATTCTTATCTAAGTTGTGAAGGTTTTTTACCTGTATATTTCTTAAATTGTCTGCTAAAAAAATGAAGGTCATTATATCCAAGTGCTTCTGCAACCTCTGTTACTGTCATTCCTGTATAGTGAAGTAAATGCTCTGCCCGTTCAATGCGTGCACGAATAATGTATGAACGCACCGTTTGGCCAATAATTTCTTTAAACTTTTGGGAGAAATATCGCGGTGAAAGATTGGCACGAGTTGACAAGCTTATTACTGAGTGTAAATCCCCTGGATGCTGACGGACATAATTTGCTATTTCTCGAATGGTTTCGAGAATACTGTGGCTTGCTGTTTCATGATAATCTAAATGCTCTATTTCTTCCCTTAGCAATTGAATCATTAATTGCTTTAAAATAAGCTTTGCCTCAATTTCAGCGCCAAATGATTGTACTAATAATAAGCGAACATAGCGAGTTAAAAGTGACTCAAAACAGATAGTATGTTCAACTATACGATAAGTATTCGGAAGCATTTCAGGAAACTCAAGCAGGTCAAAGTGAATATAGCTTAATACAAGTGGAAATTGAGGGTTATGCTCTGAAGCTGGCCTGTCTCCCGGCTTAAAAAGAAAACAGCTGCCTTTTTGAACCTGATACTTTTTATCATTAAGAATGACCGTTCCTTCCCCATTCCATATATAAAATAAATCGTAATTAGGAAGGGGAATATCTCTTCTTTTCCAGCGCCAATTGGGCTCGCAATGAATTGTAGCAAATACTGGCTTCAATACAAATTGTTCTGGATTCATATTCAGCATATTACTCCCCTTTCCATTTTCTTTTCTTTAATTAATCGCTCTCCTTACCGCATTTGCATCAGTTTCAATATACTTTGTTCAATCACTTTATCCTTCATGATGAAGCTAAATTGAGGGCCCCATCTTAATGTCAAAAGATCTCCCTCAATCAGTACTGGTCCTTTAGTTTCAAAGTAATGTTCTTTGCCATCCAGTTTATCTATGGATGCGTAAAAAATTGCTTTTACGAACGTACTCTTCGCATCAGAAACTTCATATTCTCCAATAAATTGCAGCTCTTTAATCGTTGCACCTGTTTCCTCAATCACTTCTCTGCGCGCCGCTTCCTCAAGAGACTCACCTAGTTCCACTTTTCCCCCTGGAAATTCCATGCCCCTTTTTGAATGGTTGGTTAATAGCCATTTATCATTCATTTTACATATAACAAGAACATGCTCTGGCTTTTGATTAAATGAATGATTTTTAAAGGAAAGCTTCACTGTTCCGCCGTTAAAATCTTTAAATGTTTCCATTTTAAACCTCCACATTTTAATTAAATTATATCGCGAAATGGTTTCTGTTACTAATTTCATATTTCCTATGGATTATTATGTGAAAAAAGTATGAATCTTCATTTTATTGAAACCGCTGGCTAATTTTCCCGTATATAATAGGTGAATAACGAAAAGGGAGTGTCTATTTTGAAAAAAACATTATCCATTTTGACGGGCTTTCTATTGACTTTCATGCTTGCTGCATGCAATCAGTCTGCTGAGCCTGTTAATGAATCTGCAAAGAATAGCGAAACACCTGCAGCTGCTGAAAAGCCATCCCAATTGACATTAGAAGAAGTTCTTGAAAAATCAACAGAGGCCTCTAATAATCTAGCAAGCTTCTCAGTAAAAATGAACTTGGATCAAGATATAACTTCCGATCAAGAAGAAATGAACTTGCAAACTCAGTCTGTCATTGAGATGAACGTTGTACAAGACCCAATGGCCTTCTATCAAAAAATGACGATGTCCTTAGGGGATACAGGTGAGGAATTTGAAACAGAGAGCTACTTTACTGAGGAAGGCATGTACTTTTATGAGCCTTCTGGGAAGCAATGGATGAAGTTTCCACAAGAAATGACTGATGCATTCTTGCAAATGTCAGGTAAGCAAACGAATCCTGGAGAAGAGCTTAAGAAATTACAGCAGTTTGTGGAGGATTTCACTTTTGAGCAAGATTCAAAGAATTATATCTTAAATCTGAAAGCTTCTGGTGATAAATTTAATGACTTCATTAAAGAAACAGCTGCAGAGTCACTTCCTCCTGAAATGGCACAAGAGGATCTTATGAACAGCATGAAAATTAATGCCGTGGAATATAAATTTTTAATTGATAAAGAGTCATTTTTACCAGTTGCTCTAGATATGAATATGGAAATGGAGCTAACTGTAGAAGACCAAACCATTATCATGAATCAAAAAATGAACGGACAATATTCAAATCACAATAACATTGATGCCATTACTGTACCTCAGGAAGTAATTGATTCAGCCGTTGAAATGGCGATGTAATATGATTGTTATGCTAAGTGTCAGACCCAAGCACTCCAAGTGAAGGGTCTGACCTTCTTATGATCTATTAACTGTATTGATCTTCGTCTAAAATCCCCATGCTTGCAATATGGCTTTTTGCTTCCTCATCTCCAAGCTGATAAATCATTCCATATACTTTTCTTAGTGTATCATCATACGCATCATTTTCTTTATCATTATGATATTCCATGAATGGAATATGGGCTCTGTAGAAGTTTTTCCATTCCATCGAATAATTGTTATCAAAAAATTCCCTTAATGAAATAATCTCTTCATCTGTTGCTTCTATTTTAAAATCCCAAGCCGAATCAGTTGCACTTTTTGTAATTTCGCCAGTATTTACCTTTATATAATACGTTTTCTTCATTTCATTCAAAGTAGTCAGCCCCTTATGATAAAATAGCCGCAGGCGGGTGCCTTACGCTAATATTCATTCTTATCTTTTCCATATTCAGTTTAAAAATAATGCCGAAATGCATTATTCTTCTTAAAGTCACATATTATTCTCAAAAAGAAGGAACCTTAATGACAAATGGTGAATATTTTTTATCATCAAGGGGATTCAATAAGTATAAAATATAAGAAATAACAGTAAAAACAATTTAGGTTGGGGGTGTCATGATGAAAATCGTAGATGAACTGTATGAGCTTTATCGGCATAAGCTTACTGGTGATGAGGAAGATATTGATATGCTGACCTTCGCTTTTCTAGAGGAAATGAGCAGGGAAGATTTATTAAATATTATTCATGAATTAAATAATCAAGAGCTTTATGATCTGATGGGGCTTTATTTAATCGAAAGCTTAAAAGGAAAATTTGCAAGTGAAGACTATAGGCCACAGCGAAGCACCAATATTCAACATCGCAATATACACTGACTTATTTTTAATACATAATTCCACCAGGTGAATGAGAGCGTTTTCATTTATAAAAAGTAAAATGCAGTTGAGCGATTTGTTTATGCTCCCTGCTTTTATTTTTTTGCACAGGCTTTTCCCCATAGCAAATCCTTATTTTCTTGCTATTCGGCTTCTCAGCAAATTTTTCGAATTCCCTTCCTCCTTCTCGTTGAATTTCATGTTAAACTAATTAAGAAGAGGGGGGATTTTTCATGATTACTGTTTTAGCCATATCGGTGATTATTGTTGCCATTGTTATTGTTTTGGCAGTTGTCACAACTTCTAAAGCTTATATGTTTAAGCACACAGTTGATTCTATAGATTCCATTCCCGCTGACCAAGAGGAATTGGAAAATAAGTCAGATAATTAATTTTCCTAAAAAATCTATTCTAATATAAAAAAGCTAAGAGTACACATAATCAGCAGCGTACACTTAGCTTTTTGTTTATCAATACTTATGCAAAAACCTGCTTCAAGTCTTCCTTCGATTGTTCAAGCCAAAAACGCATTAATCGTTTAGCTCCTTCTAAATCATGCAACTTTGCTTGGCCGCATTGCTTCTCATTGGCTGCAGGAATTTCAGTAATTTCAACCGCATCCTTCATTGTATCTTCCAGCAAATCAATGATTTCCTCTACAGTCGGCTCTCCGCTTACAACTAAATAATACCCTGTCTGGCAGCCCATAGGAGAAATGTCAATAATATCAAAGTGATCACTTTTCTCTGAATGCTTACGAATATTAAAGGCAAGAAGATGTTCCAATGTATGGATAGCATCTGGCTTCATTGCCTGTTTATTCGGCTGGCAAAATCGTATGTCGTATTTATTAACGACACCATCTGAACCGACCTTATGTACTCCACAATGTCTTACAAATGGTGCTTTTACAGCGTTATGATCCAATTCAAAGCTTTCTACTGAAGGCATCACAAATCACTCCTAAGCTATTTCTTCCATTGTAACTCATATTCCGAGTATATTCATCAATTTTATATTATATGCTTATTGCTGGAGTGCTGAAACCTTATTTTCGACAATTGCAATAGAATATGCTATCTTTTTATCAAAATGAAAGAATGGATTGTTGTTCATGTTGAAAAAAATATTGCTTGGCCTGATTCGATTTTACCAAATAGTCATCTCGCCATTAAAACCGCCCACATGCCGATTTTACCCTACATGCTCTCATTACGGCCTTGAAGCCGTCAAACGATTTGGTGCATTAAAGGGCGGCTGGCTTACAATAAAAAGAATTATGAAATGTCATCCTTTTCACCCGGGTGGCTTTGATCCCGTTCCGCAAAAGCAAGAGAAGACACTTTTTGAAAAATAAAACAACTTGTCACTTTTTCATGACAAGTTGTATAGGAGTTATTTTATAAAAATTTTATATCTTCGTAGCCATTCACAACGACATCCAATTTACCTGTACGCGGTTCAATAACTAACCCATGTACAGGCACATCATTTGGCATTAACGGGTGTTTCTTTACCATCTTGACGCTGTGAGCAACACTTTCCTCGACATTATCGAAGCCTTTTAGCCACTCCTTAACATCCACACCAGAATAAGTAATCGTGTCAAGAGCCGCTTCTGACTTACCACGCTTTCTCATGCTTTCAAGGATATGATCGGGTTTCATTCCGCTCATACCGCAATCATGATGCCCAATAATTAAAACTTCCTCAGCTTGAAGCTCATAGACTGCTACGAGCAAGCTTCTCATAATACTCCCAAACGGATGGGTAACGAGCGCTCCCGCATTTTTAACAATTTTTACATCGCCATTTCGCAAATTCATCGCTCTTGGCAATAGTTCTACGAGGCGAGTATCCATACATGTTAATAATACCATGCGTTTATTGGGAAACTTAGTTGTCGTAAATTCTTCATACTGTTTTTCTTCTACAAATTGCTGATTAAAGGTTAAAATTTCATCAATTAATTTCATTTGATTTACACCTCAAAATTTTAATTCCATTTTAAGCATAACAAATAACTAATAACATAACCAAATATTTTTGATTGATTTTTATTTCTTTCTCTTGTAAAATTACATTTGTAATCGTAATGATTACGAATTGCGCAATATTAAAAATTTTTTTATAATACAAATCGTAACGAGTACGCTTTACTTTAAGGGGAGAAAACATGAAAAAGATATTTATTTTGTTCTTAATGCTTAGTTTGTTTTTAACAGGCTGTGCCGCTGGGGAAGAAGAAAAAGAAAAGAACAACGATACATTAACTGTTTATACGACTGTCTATCCTTTGCAATACTTTGCTGAACGGATTGGCGGAAAGTATGTTGAAACTAAAACAGTGTATCCTCCTGGGGCTGATGAACACTCATTTGAACCTACACAAAAGGATATGATGAAATTAGCTGATGCAGACTTATTTATTTTTATCGGCCTTGGCTTAGAGGGCTTTGTCGAAAAGGCAAAGGAAATTTTAAAAGGCGAAGACGTTCAAATGATCGCAGCCGGAGAAAATGTGCACTTGGATACAAATATCGAAAAAGATAGCGCTCATGAGGAAGAAGACCACCATGATGATGAAGGAAGCCATGAAGAAAAACACCAAGAAGATGATGGTCATAACCATGGAGACATTGATCCACATATATGGATTGATCCTATTTATGCAAAGGATCTAGCTGAAGCAACAAAAAATGCACTAATTGAAAAGATGCCAAAACACAAGGATGTCTTTAACGCGAATTATGATGAACTTATTAAAGAGCTCGATCAATTAAATAATAACTTTAAGACAATCGTTGATCAATCGAAGCATAAAGAAATAATTGTTTCGCATGCAGCATTCGGCTACTGGGAAAAGCGCTATGGGATCGAGCAAATCAGTGTTTCAGGCTTAAATTCGTCTAGTGAGCCTACACAAAAGCAGCTGGAGAAAATTATTACTGAAGCTAAAGAACATGATTTAAAATATGTATTCTTTGAACAAAATGTAAGCTCTATATTAACGGAAATCATTCAGAAAGAGCTCGGTGCAGAGCCTCTATATTTACACAATCTTTCTGTGCTAACAGAACATGATATTAACAATGATTCAACCTATTTTTCCATTATGAATGAAAATTTGAAGGCACTTGAAAAAGCACTAAATTAGCCATTCTCCCTCCATTTGGAGGGTTTTTCTTTTATTGTAATTCCTTCATATGGCAGGAATGAAGGAGAAGCCAGTTCCACAACCTAAATTAGGGTTACAAAAAAGGACCCTATTTTTTGAACTTAGAAGGAGTGGATCCTAATGGCAAAAGACGTTTTATGCGAAGTCAATAACTGTTCATTTTGGGAAAAAGGAAATAAATGTGCAGCAGAGCAGATTTATGTAGTCAGCCATAAGGGGAAAACAGCTGATAATAGTAAAGAAACCGATTGTAAAACATTTGAACCATCATTTGGATAACACTTTGCATTAAGAGGCGCAATCATTGGGAAGCGCCTCTTTCCTTTAATCTTACATTAATTTTCGCAGTTCTCTTCTTAAAATTTTTTTTGAGGCATTCCTAGGAATTTCATCAAGGAATAG
Source organism: Bacillus sp. JJ1503 (assembly GCF_036965125.1). Taxonomy (NCBI): domain Bacteria; kingdom Bacillati; phylum Bacillota; class Bacilli; order Caryophanales; family Bacillaceae; genus Bacillus; species Bacillus sp. JJ1503. Next base: position 1,356 of record NZ_JBALOZ010000294.1, on the reverse strand, counting down.
GATTTTTTTCGGTATTTTATATTTCGCAAGCTTCTGCTGGCAAAATTCGCGAATTTCTTCAGCAGTAACTTCAATTACTTTTACAACAAAAGCAATCGGGACCTCTCCCCATTCCTCATCCTTCACACCAATGACTCCTGCATCCGAAATACTTGGGTGAGAAACAAGCACACTTTCAATTTCAGCAGGATATATATTTTCACCACCGGAAATAATTAAGTCCGAGCGTCGATCCAATACATATAGAAATCCTTCTTGATCCAATGTGCCAATATCACCTGTTGACAACCAGCCATTGACAATCTTTTTCTCTGTTTCATCTTCTTTGTTTAAATATCCGCTCGTGACATTAGGTCCTTTTACTAGGATTTCCCCTGCCTCATTTGGTCCCGCTTCATCTCCATCTGATCGAACAATTTTTAACTGTGACGGAAATAAAACCTTCCCGGCTGAGCCTAGTTTGCTCATGCTGTACTCTGGAGAAAGAGTTACGATCTGGGAGGAGGTTTCTGTCATGCCATATGTTTGGTAAACGGGTATTTGCTTATGTTTGCATTTTTCGAGTAAAGCTTTAGAGGCAGGGCCTCCCCCTAATAACATACAACGAAATTCTGAAGGCAGATGTTCATCTATTAGCTCTTCTTCTATCCGTGAAAGCATCGTACTGACAAT
>NZ_JBALOZ010000294.1:0-658 GCF_036965125.1 Bacillus sp. JJ1503 | reverse complement strand
GACATAATCGTTACATGTTCACTTCGGATAGTTTGAATTGCCTCTTTTTCATCAAAGGCTTCCATAATCACCATCTTCATTCCGTATATGATGCTGCGCATTAGAATCGAATAGCCGCTAATATGAAATAACGGCACTGCGCACAGCCAGCATTCCTGCTCAGAGAGCCCAAGATTTAATGCTGAGCCAATTGCACTCCACCAATGATTGCCGTATGTTTGAAGCACACCTTTGGGATGTCCTGTCGTTCCTGAAGTATACATAACTGTACATATATCGTTTAAATTTATTTCTTCAATCATACTCGGATTAGAAGCAGGGGAATTGAAAAGTGTCTCTTTTTCAATAATCGTTACACCTGAAAGAACCGGTTTCATTTGATTAACTGTATTCGAAAATTTCTCTTCAGTTAACAAAAAATCCGAATGCGAATCCTGCATTTGCCATGCTATTTCTGAAGGGGTCAAACGATTATTTAATATAATCGCCTTCACACCAAGCAAATGAAGGGCTAAATAAATGAAAACAGTGTCTACATGGCTGCTGAGCAATACTCCGGCAAACTGTCCCTTTTGGGCTCCATACCCCGTTAATTGGCCAGCTATTGTATGAGCTTTTTTATAAGCTTCGGAAAAAGTATATGTTTTTCCTGCAAAAT
>NZ_JBALOZ010000293.1:10247-17490 GCF_036965125.1 Bacillus sp. JJ1503 | reverse complement strand
ATCTGACCCTTACCCGTCCAAAAAATAATCCCTTCTACAGCTTCTTCATATATATTTATATATATATCTGCATTTTTTATTAATTTGATTTCTAATTGCCTTATTTCACTCTCTGTAATATGAACTTCCTTTAAAAATTCCGCGTTTACATCGTTGCTGTTTTTGTTCAAATTCACTTCTACCTTCCCTCCTATTGGGATTTAACTATATACATAGTTCTACAAAATTAGCGAAAGTTCCTCTTACTAATTTGAAAATTGAAAAAACAAAAATTAATGATACAGGCTAGGGCAAAGAAAAATGGGATCCCTGTATAGCAGGGAATCCCATGAAATTAATTTTATAACTTGAATTTTGAAATCATCACATTTAATTGATCGGCAAGCTCTGATAAATTTTGAGCATTTTCTGAGATTTCTTCCATCGAATGATTGGTTTGCGTAATAACAGCACTCGTTTGTTCAATACCTGCTGCTGATTGAACGGATACTTCAGCAATATTTTCAATGGATTGATTCATATTCGTTGTAGCACCAGAAACTCTTTCAAAATTCATAGATATTTCTAACACATTGTTAGACATCATATTAACTGCCTGATAGATCTTTTCAAACGTTTCTCCCGTTAGCCGGATTTGATCAGTCCCTTTTTCAACCTGAGAATATCCAGTCTGTAAGGATGATACTACATTACTTGATTCCGTTTGAATTCCTTTTACAATTTTTGTAATATCCGCAACAGATAATGAAACTTGTTCTGCTAATTTTCGAACTTCATCTGCCACAACTGCAAATCCCCTGCCATGTTCACCTGCACGTGCCGCTTCAATAGCTGCATTTAACGCAAGCAAATTCGTTTGATTTGCAATATCATGTATAACCTGAATTAGTTTAGTAATTTGTTGTGTCTGTTCATCTAATCCGTTTACCCGTTCAACAGATGTTTTCATAATCTCATTAATCATGGACATTTGCTTCTGTGAATCTCCCATTAAGGTATCTCCAGTTTTAGTCAAATGTAAGACTTCATTCGATGCTTTTTGAATCTCTGTTCCGCTTTGAGCAGCTTTTTCAACCTCTGCCATATAGCTTTCCATCATACTAGCTAATCCACTAGCAGATTTTGCTTGTTCCTCAGCTCCTGCTGACAGCTCCTGCATTGTTGAAGCACCTTGCTGGCTTGCTGCCTTTACTTCAGTTGCGGCAATGTTCAGTTCTCCGCTCTTTTCTGTAACATAAGTTGAAACAGCCGATATTTCCTGTATCATAGCTTGAAGCTTTTCTTTCATTGAATTTGTTGCTTTTCCTAACTCTGCTATTTCATCACTGCCATCATAATCTATCGCTTCTACATTAAGATTTCCGCTCGCCACTTCATTTGAAAGGTGAACGATTTGACCAAGCTTTTTAGAAATAATTTTCCCTATAACTAGAATACTTACGATACCAAGGGCAGCAGAAATAACGATAGAAATCCCGAGTATGATTAAAGTTAAGATTAACGCGGACTTTGCAGAGCTTACCGCTTTCTTTTGCTCTGATTTCAACATTTCACTTAATATATCTAAATTAACGACTGTTTCAGTAATCATCGTATCTGCTTGCAGCTTCCCAAGACGGTATTCTCTTACATGCTGAAGCTTTACTTTCGGTTGAATCGTATCATGAAATATCGTTGTTATCTCTTTATCATTTTCCGCGATTTCAGCAAATAGGTCTTTCGACTCTTTTGTTGTTATGGCAGGCTCTAGTACCTTCTTCAATTTATTAAATTCTTCCGATAGTTGATCAAAGGATGTTAAATGCTTCGGATTTGAATCAATTATATAATTTCCAATTGCACTGCCTTTTTGATGAAAAATAGCCGTAGCTTCATTAAACAATATGGCTTTGTCGCCCGATTCTTCAACCATTTCCATTTTGGAATTCGCAATTGACAGGAATCCGAATGTGATAATCGTAGAAATTGTAAACAAACCAATAGTTACAAATAAAGCTACTCCATATTTTTGCCCAAGCTTTAATCTTTTCCATAAAGGTATGATTGACAGCCTGGTAATAACTCTATTTAACTTATATTTTTTATCCTTTTTATGATTTTTAGATTTTTTTACTTTCTTAAAACGAGTCTTTTTTACCCCTTTCATTTTAGGTAATCCTCCCTTGTTTAGACGTTGTTGTCAAAATATCGTACTAAAAGTTATGTAAAAAATATCAGAATATTACTAGTACTATTTAATTATAATATAATTCATATGGCATTCAAGAGGAAGTTGGCACTTTAGGATAAATAAAGGAGATTCTCCAATTTGCACCATTCAAGTTATTTCTTCTATTTAAAACAAAAAAGCGTCTCTTAGCCGCAAATTCGACTAGGGAGACGCTTCAACTCTTTGTGTATGAAAGAATTATTTATAATAAAGGATTTTCATGTTTAGCTAGAAGACGTTGCCAGCGCTTTTCGATTTCTTCTTCCAATTCCATTAACATTTCATGATTTTCTTCTTTTAAGAGATGCTTTGTTTTGCCCATATATTTCAGCCATTCAGGTAATCCAACCCTTTTCTTCTTATCTTCAGGATTATAAGTAATGGTTGTTACCCCTTCTTCTACCTCGTACAGAGGGAAGAAGCATGTATTAACAGCCGCTTCGATAATCTTTTCACCATAGCGATCATCTGACTTCCAGTTCAACGGACAAGTAATAAGGATTTTGCCATATACCGTACCAACATTTTGCGCATACCATTGAGCCTTTGCAGCTTTCTTTATTAGATCCTGCGGGAATGCCTCTGCACCGGTAAAGACGTAAGGGATATTAGTTGAAGCCATAATTTGTGCTGTATCCTTATGATGGAATGCTTTACCCTTTTGTTTACGTCCGACATTGCTTGTACTTGTCATATGTCCTTTTGGGGTAGAATAGGACATTTGAGATCCTGTATTCATATACCCTTCATTATCATACTCAAGCATAATAAGGTTATGGTTTCTCAGTGCCGTTCCAATTGCGGACCCCATTCCAATATCCATTCCGCCATCACCCGTAATCATGACAAAAGTAGCATCATCTGAGATTTCGATTTCCCCGCGCTCCTTCAACTCTAAAAAGGCTTCCACTGTACCAGATAATGTAGCAGGTCCATTTTGGAATAGGTTGTGGATCATAGTTTGTTTATGTGAAGAATAAGGATATGCGGTTGTTGTCACATAAGCACAACCAGTTTGGAACAGCACAACCACATCTCCTTCAATCCCTTTAAAAAACAACTCTAATCCGGTAAATATTCCACAGCCTGGACAAGCTCCGTGTCCTGAAGCTATTCGCTTTGGCTTCGATGTTAATGAGCGTAACGGAGGAATTTTCACCTTTAATTTATTTGTTTCAGGATCCTTCTCAACGTGTATTAAGCCTGATTTGTAAACATCCCCATGCTGAGGGGTAATAACTGGCTTAAGCCCCCGATCTTTATTTCCAGGAACATGACCAAAATAATCAAAGGATTTTTTTGCATAGCCATTATTCATCGCCTCAATTGCTTCGTTGAAGAAATGCTCTGCATCATCTTCATAAAAATCTTTCCCGCCAAGTCCAAACACACGGCTTAACACAATGGTTTTATTATTTTTATCATCCTGTAATGCGGACTTTACTTCATGGGTTAAATTCGGGCCATTGCCGCCATAGGAATCAGCTCTTTCACCGATTAGCAGAGCTTTAATATTTTTTAGTGCTTCCCGAATTTCTTTTGCAGGGAATGGACGGATGATATTCGGGCTGATGACACCTGCTTTAATCCCTTTTTCTCTTAGTCTGTCCACCGTATCCTTCGCCGTTTCAGCAGCAGAGTTTAATAAGAATAATGCAACCTCTGCATCTTCCATTTTGTATAATTCTAATACTGGGTATTCACGGCCGGAAATAGCAGCATAATCTATTGCAACTTCCTTGAATATGTCACCTGCAGCATACATCGCTTCAGATTGCTGAAAATGGTTATTCATTAAATCTTCGCCATTCATATGGGCACCAATCGTTACCGGTCTTTTTGGATCTCGGGCGAAATGATAATCTGTCGGGCACTCACCAACAAATTGCTGAACTACTTGGCGATCTTTAAAATAATTTACTTTTCTCTTTTGATGTGATGTAAAGAATCCGTCATATGCAACAATAACAGGGAGACGAACCTTTGAATGCTCAGCAATTTTGAGAGCCATTATATTCATATCATATACTGCCTGTGGTGTTCTCGCCGTTAATATTACCCACCCCGTATTTAAGGCAAAGTATAAATCTGAATGATCCCCTCTAATATCTAATGGGCCGCTTACTGAACGAGTAACTAAATTCATAACCATTGGGAATCGGGTTCCTGATTGAACAGGAAGCTGCTCAAGCATATACATAAGCCCATTCGCACTTGTTGCGTTAAAAACCCTTGCACCTGTTGCGGCAGCTCCGTAACAAATCCCTGCTGAACCATGCTCTCCATCGGCTGGAATCAGCTTAATATTATGCTCTCCTCTTGCCTTCATTTGGTCTAAATACTGTGCGACCTCGGTTGATGGTGTAATTGGGAAATATCCCATAATATGATAGTTTATTTGAGCTGCAGCCATTGCCGCCATTTCATTTCCGCTTTCAAAGGTTACCAATTGTTCTGCAGTATTTTTTTTAAGTGATTGTTCTACTACCATTGCCATTATGAAATCCCTCCCGCAATGTAAGGAAATTTATGTTTTACCCAGTTTGCCTCAGCATAGCCAATCGTTTCGCGCAAATCACTTAATGCCGTTGTTGGACAAGCCTCAACACACTTCAGACAGCCTTTGCAATATTGATAATCAATCCCTTTAAGGAACATTTGCTTCCTGCCGCGCTTATCTTCTCCTTCTTCCCATACAAAGCAATAATCAGGACAGACGGTATCACATGCAGCACAGTGAATACATGTCTCTTGATCATATTTTGGAAGGAACCCTTGTCTGGATCCGCTCAAGTCTTTTAATATACTATTTCCTTGGGCTGTAATGATCCCTCCAATTTCTTGAGTTTCATATCCTAGTAACGGAAGCGGACGAGAGAATGCCTTTCCCTTGGCATCTTCTGGAGTTTCATATGTTTTGAATTGAACTTCGTTGTATCCCCGTTCGAATGTTCGAATATTTGGCTCTACAAGATGCGGGTATTTTTTTTCAAATGTTTTTCGAATGATGTCCTTCATTGACTCTGGATCAAGGAAATCACAAATACGGAATAATGCTCCCAGCATTGCTGTATTGACTTTTGTCTTTTCATCGACAGAAATTTGTAAGGCATCGATAATGGCTAGTGTACCTGTTTCTAATTTCAAGTCTGCCTTGATCGAATCAAAGTCCCTGATGGAATTAACTAATAGAATCCCATCAGGCTCCAAACCGCTAACAACATCGACCGTTTTATATAATGCTTCATGAAAAACCCCGACAACATGCGGCTGCTCAATCGGACTATGCGCTCGAATTTCAACATCAGGATCACAATAACGTATAAAACTTTTCACTGGTGATCCTTTCTTTTCAGAGCCATATGATGAAAAGTTCGAACCGTTTAAACCTAATCCTAAAACTCCAGCTTCAGCAAGCATCTTTCCGGCTAGATTAGCTCCTAGCCCGCCAATTGACTCTAATCTAATTTCAAAAAAACCAAGCCCATTTTTCTTTGGTAATATTGACATAATCTCCCTCCCAAAATTCATCCTTTTCGTTTGTTTATACAAACTTGAAAGATCCCCTTTTGATATTGTATTAGAATGTTTAAAGTACCGCTGTGACAAAAGTCAAACATTCTAGCGAAATTGACTAAAACAGTTTGTGATTTTTTAAATAAAATCATTATTATCAGCATTGGAAATGGAATCACAATTATATAACAGATGTTTTTATGTATTATAACAGAGAGTTTCCTCCGATAAATTCCCATTATTCGGAAGTTATTCCTCTCATTTACTAGTAATTCAAGTTTTAAAACATGATAGTGTGGGTATATATATTTTGAATCTTTTTAGGGGGTCTAAAAAGAGGAGGATATATGAAGAAACGGGAGTATTACTTTGATAATGCAAAATTTATTTTAATTTCCTTGGTCGTTTTTGGGCATTTTCTTCAATCTTTTATTGAAGACAACGAGGCAATTTATACTCTATATAAGGTTATTTATACCTTCCATATGCCTGCGTTTATTCTTATCTCAGGGTATTTTGCCAAAGGCTTTAATAAAAAAGGATATATTTCTAAAATTTCTAGAAAGTTAATTCTTCCATATATCATTTTTCAAGTCATCTATTCTGTTTTTTATTTCTTTCTATATAAAGAATCATCTTTCCAGGTTGATCCGCTCAAGCCACATTGGTCGTTATGGTTTTTAATCAGTTTGTTTTCTTGGAATATTATGCTGCGGGCTTTCACTAAATATAAAGCTTTATATTCACTCGCAGCAGCGTTTATTATTGGGCTAATAGTAGGATATGCTGACTGGATTACAAACTATTTAAGCTTATCAAGAACTTTTGTGTTCTTCCCACTTTTTCTAATTGGCTATTATTTAAATAGAGAGCATTTTTCTTTGCTTCAATCTGCGAAAATCAAGATCGTATCCTTAAGCGTATTGGTAATTGTGTTTACTGGATTTTATTTTTTCCCAAGTTTGAATCATGAATGGCTGCTTGGGTCTAAGCCATATATAGAGATGGGGGCCGCATCCATTGGGGCTTTGTTTACACGTTTAGGGTTTTATGTATTAAGCTTGATTATGGTCTTCAGTTTTTTCTCTCTAGTTCCAAAACAGCATTATCCCTTTACAAAATTAGGAAGAAACACACTATATGTTTATCTTCTGCACGGATTTTTTATCCGTATTTTTAGGGAGAGTTCTGTACAAAAGTTTTTTGTCGAACCAAAAAACTTTCTGCTCTTAGCGGTTGTTTCTCTACTGCTTACTCTTCTATTATCCAGTAAAATAACCGTACCATTTGCCCAGCCTCTTATTGAATTAGAAACAACTAAACTGAAAAACCTGCAAGCTAGGTTATCGACTATTATGCAATACTATCGGAAAAAGCTTTTAAACTAAGAAAACGGACGCCCTTATGCGTCCGTTTTTAGTCTAAATTATTGACTGCATTAGAACAGGAGTTTATAATAAAAATCTAATGTCCCAGTAGCTCAGTAGGATAGAGCGACAGCCTCCTAAGCTGTAGGTC
>NZ_JBALOZ010000293.1:0-10204 GCF_036965125.1 Bacillus sp. JJ1503 | reverse complement strand
CCTCTCTGGGACGTAAAAAACGAAAAAACGCCAATTCCTTGATCATGAGGGATTGGCGGTTTATTTTACTCATCATAAAGTTTCTCAGCTTTTGCTAAAAATGACTTCGAAGGGGTCTCATATTTAATATATCCATCAATATTTGTAATCCAATGGTTGTCTCCTACGTCATATTGACCGCCATTTAAATGATCATATCCATAAACTCGGTAAACTTCTCCAGGATTTAGTATTCTAGAAAAGACCAATTTATTATTTTCTTTTCTTCTCCAAAGATTTATCGGTTTTAATATTTTGATTATCCCTTTTTGCCCCTTTTTAAATACTAACCCATCCCAAGTCGGAGGTTTTTCTGATTTTTCCTTAAGATTAAACGCCCTAACCAATCCGTTTACATGACCACGTGCTATCCTTTCTATATACGAAAACTGACTTAGTTTTGAGGCATCATTTGGATTATCAATAAACCCATTTTCAGTTAGCATTGCTGGCATATTGGATTCTCGAAGCATATGAAAGTTTTCCTGTTTTTTTCCGCGATCCATTAAATTTATTTGTTTAACGATTTCTTCATGAATGATCTCTTGGTAAGAGGATGAATTTTGTCTTTTGCTTGGATGAATATAATCTTCAAATCCAGTACCTCCGCCAGAATTTATATGGACAGATAGCAGAAATTCCGCTCCCCATGCGTTTGCCATATTCGTACGTTGATTAAGGGATACGGTTTTATCACTTTCACGGCTTAAATTCACCTGAATATTTTCGAAAGCTGTTAGCATGGTCTGAATACGTTTTGATATTTGCAAGGTTAGATTTTTTTCAAATAATCCATTCCCCACGGCACCTGGATCTGTTCCACCATGTCCAGGGTCAATGAAAATTTTGACCATTCGAAATCAACTCCTTTACATAAAGTATGCAAAAAAATAAGCTGCCATGTGGGCAGCTTTACTGTTTAATGATCGTTTATCGATGGTAATTTATTCTAATTCCTAGAAAGAGCATGATAATAGTTTTATCTTTATTTATCCTCCACCACAATATAAGCAGCCTTTGTTGGACCGTGTACTCCAACAACTAAGTTCATCTCAATATCCGCTGAATTGCTTGGACCAGTTATAAAGTTTACACATGAAGCAACTTGTTCTCCATTCTTTACTTTTTCCCTAATCAATCTTGCTGCTTGTGTCATACGTGGGACAATGGAGCTTTTCGGAATAATAATAACTGAAGTTGCTGGCAAGAAGCTAATACTTCTGCCTCTATCTTTACTGCTAAAAAGGACAGCTGTACCAGATTCTGCTAATGTGATTTCACTTATCGTGATCCCGACATTTGCTTTTTCTGCTAGCTTAATATTTTCTTCACCAACGCTTGAGTCCCATACATCTACTTTAATACCCTCACTCGGCAGAATATTATTGAATAAGGGAGAAAGCCCGAATTCATCGAATCGAGGGTCACACCATTTGATAATTGGTCCCCCACCATATTTGGTAATTATATTCTTTAATGTTTCGGGGAGCCCTGAAAGATCTGTTGTAATAAAGTCGGTGTGAATACTTTTGCATTGTTCCTTAAGGACTTGAAGCAATTCATCCTTACTAGCATCCTTTAATACTGCATCCTGAGGTTGAAAGTTCCACACGGGTCTTTCAATGGTGCTTTCTAGTTGATCTCTCCCTAACCGCTTAGCAATCTTTGATAAAAATGACTCCCGATTCTGGATGTTCCCAGCCATTATTTATCACCTCCAGTATGACGATTTGCAAACCAATCACGGAAGCGTTCTTTATTAGGTGCTGGAAAATCACGAATTTCTGTCCAAGCCTTAAGCGGACCTGGTCCTTTTGAAATTTTGTCCCCAATGGTAAATGGATTCATGGCAGCAGGCGCTACTTTCGAACCAATTTTATATAATGCAGGGGAAGCCGCTCCAAGCCCAAATGCCTTCATTGCCATTTTTTCTGAAATTGGCGCTTTACCTTCTTTTTCAACAATGACTTGACGATGTTTATGAAGAAGTTCATGTAAAGGAATTTTGACCGGACAGGCTTCGGTGCAAGCGCCACAGAGAGTAGATGCATATGGAAGTTCTTTATAGTCGTCATATCCTCCTAATAAAGGGGACAGGACTGCTCCAATCGGACCAGAGTAGATGGAGCCGTAAGAATGTCCACCCACATGGCGATATACTGGGCAAACATTTACACATGCCGCACAGCGAATACATTGTAAAATGGATTGAAACTCTCCACCTAATATGTCGGAACGTCCATTATCGACAACCACTAAATGAAATTCCTCTGGTCCATCCGCATCCTCTTCTTCTCGAGGGCCAGAAAGGACGGTTACATAGCTTGGCAGTTTTTGTCCAACCGCACTTCTTGTTAATAAACTAACAAGAACCTCCATTTCTTCAAAGGTTGGAACAAGTCTTTCCATTCCCATAACGGTTATTTGTGTTTTTGGCAAAGCCGTAACAAGATCAGCATTTCCCTCATTAGTCACTAAAGTAATGGATCCTGTTTCTGCAATTGCAAAGTTACAGCCTGTTATGCCTACATCTGCAGTTAAAAATTCATTTCGAAGCATTTTCCGCGAATGAGCGCATAATTCTGCAGGATCTTCAGTTTTCTCATAGTTTAATTTCTTAGCAAACACATCTCGAATTTGTTCTTTATTTTTGTGTAATGCTGGAGCTACGATATGTGAAGGAGGGTCATGATCATCGACTTGTAAAATATATTCACCTAAATCTGTTTCAATTACTTCACAACCGACTTTTTCAAGACAAGCATTTAGGTGAATTTCCTCCGTGACCATTGATTTCGACTTTACTACCTTTTTTGCGTTTTTCTTCTCAATAACATCTTGAATATATGACGTTGCTTCCTCAGCAGTTTCGGCAAAGAAAACATGACCGCCTCTTTTAGCAACATTCTCACTCAACTCATATAAATAATAATCTAAATTTTCAAGTACATGTTGACGGATCTCTTCTCCAAGCGAGCGCCATTCTTCCCAGTTGCCCAGTTCTTCTGCGGCTGCCAATCTTCTTGTATGAAGTCTTTCCTGTGCACTAGAAACGGCTCCTCTCATAAAAGAATTGTTAATGCCTGCATTGACTCTCTCGTCAAAATTTTCAGTGCCAATTTTCATTGCCATTTTACTCCCCCCTTTAACGGCTGTTTAATACTTCAGCAATGTGCATGACCTTTATTGGCTTCCCTTTTCGGTCGATGCGGCCGCCAATATTCATTAAGCATCCGCCATCTGCACCGATTAAATATTCGGCCTTAGTTTCCTCAATATGCTGAACCTTCTCATCAACCATTTGCTCTGATATTTGCGCCATTTTCACAGAGAATGTACCTCCGAAACCACAACAATTATGTTTGTTCGGAAGTTCTGTATATTCAAGCCCCTTTACATGACTTAATAGTTTAAGAGGTGCATCCTTTACACCTAGCAATCTCGTCATATGACAGGAAGTATGGTAAGTTGCCATTCCTTCCAATTTGGCCCCTACATCCTCGACCTTTAAAACATCTACAATAAATTGAGTTAATTCATACGTTTTTTCAGCCAGTTCCTTTGCTCTTGGCTCCCAAACTGGATCTCCTCTAAAAATAGTCGGATATTCATGAAACATATAAGCGCACGATCCAGAAGGAGAGACAACATACTCTGAATCCTCGAATGCCTCGATCATTCTTTTCATCGCTTCTTTTGATTCTTTCACATAACCGCTGTTATAGGCAGGCTGTCCGCAGCAAACCTGATCTTTTGGAAAATCAATTGTACAGCCAAGCCGCTCTAGAACTTCAACTGTAGCCTTTCCAACATTACTTTGAAACATATCTACTAAACATGTAGCAAATAGGCTTACTCTCATAGCCAACCTTCTTTCTAATCATTTTTCTTACTATATTATTATTCTATCTATATTATTTAATGAAAGAAAGTGTGTGTTATCATATTTGTTCGAAAATTTTAACATAGAAAATAGGACAGTACCCCTAAGATACTGTCCTTCATTGAATTAAGCGTTCGTATATACCTCAGCTTTTTTATTTTCATGGCGAATGGTTGCTTGCGCTGCTGCTAATCGAGCTAATGGCACTCTATAAGGCGAACAGCTTACATAATCTAGCCCTGTCTTATAGAAGAACTCAATAGAGCTTTTCTCTCCCCCATGTTCCCCGCAAATACCTGTTTTAAGCGTTGGCTTTGTTTTTCTTCCAAGTTGTACACCTGTTTCCACAAGCTTTCCAACGCCATTTTGATCAAGTGCTGCAAATGGGTTTTCCGGAAGAACTTTGTTCTCAATATAGGCCTGAAGGAATTTCCCCTCTGCATCATCACGGCTGTAACCAAACGTTGTTTGAGTTAAATCATTTGTTCCAAATGAGAAGAAATCGGCTTCCACCGCTATTTCGTCCGCTGTCAAAGCAGCACGTGGAATTTCTATCATTGTACCAATTGTATACTTAATCTTCTTACCGGTCTCTGCCTGAACATGGTTTGCTGCATCAATCACTACTTGACGCATTTGTTTAAGTTCATTGACATGACCGACTAGCGGAATCATGATTTCTGGCTGAACATCTATCAATCTTTCAGCTAGCTTAGCGGCAGCGTAGAAGATCGCCTTTGCCTGCATTTCATAAATTTCCGGATACATCATTCCTAAACGGCAGCCACGAAGTCCAAGCATAGGGTTATACTCGTCTAATTGCCGTACCTTTTTAAGCAATTGCTCTTTTTGCTTTAATTCCTTCGATTCCGGATCTAAAATTTGAAGCTTTGTTACCTCAACGAGAAGCTCCTCTTTATGAGGCAAAAACTCATGAAGCGGAGGGTCAAGTAAACGAACATTTACTGGATATCCTTGCATCGCTTCAAAAATCCCTTCAAAATCCCCTTGTTGCATCGGTAAAAGCTGCTCAAGCGCTTCCTTTCTCTCATTGAAGCTTTCTGCTAATATCATTTTTTGAACAATTGGTATCCGCTTACTATCCATAAACATGTGTTCCGTCCTGCATAAACCAATACCGGCAGCGCCAAATTCGAAGGCTTTTTTCGCATCCTCTGGATTATCAGCGTTAGCCCGAACTGTAATATTACGCACTTCATCTGCCCATCCAAGTAATCGCTGAAATTCTTCCGACAGCTCTGGATCGATCATCGGGACTTCTCCAAGAATGATTTCTCCAGTTGAACCATCAATTGTTATGATATCTCCATACTTAATCACTTTTTCGCCAGCGGCAAATTGTTTGGCTTTTAAATCGATTTTTAAAGCTTCACAGCCGCATATACATGCCTTTCCCATTCCTCTGGCAACAACGGCAGCATGGCTAGTCATTCCTCCCCTGCTTGTCAAAATGGCTTGTGCAGCGACAATCCCATGAATGTCATCTGGGGTCGTCTCAGGACGAACAAGGATCACTTTTTTGCCTTCATTTGCCAATTGTTCTGCTTCATCAGCATCGAAAACTACCTGACCTGTTGCAGCACCAGGAGAAGCTGGAAGCCCTTTTGCTAAAATAGTCTTTACTGCTGAGTCATCAATCCTGCGGTGAAGAAGCTGATTTAACTGATCAGGGTCAACACGAAGAAGAGCCGTTTCTTTATCAATAACCCCTTCATCTACCATTTCTACAGCAATGCGAATGGCAGCTTGAGCTGTTCTCTTTCCATTTCGCGTTTGAAGAATAAATAGCTTACCCCTTTCTACCGTAAACTCAATATCCTGCATTTCTAGATAATGCTGCTCAAGCTGCTGAGAGGTTTGAATAAATTGCTCAAATACTTCTGGCATTTCTTCCTTTAATGTTCGAATTGGCTGTGGAGTTCGAATTCCTGCAACAACGTCCTCCCCTTGAGCATTAATTAAATACTCACCGTAAAGCACCGGTTCACCCGTTGACGGATTCCTTGTAAAAGCAACACCCGTCCCTGAGTCATTCCCCATATTGCCAAATACCATACTTTGAATATTAACAGCTGTTCCAAGATGGTCAGGAATTTTGTTCAGGCGGCGGTAAACGATTGCTCGCTGATTATTCCAAGAGTTAAATACAGCACGGATAGCAAGGAAAAGCTGTTCCTTTGGATCCTCGGGAAATGCTTTTCTCGTATGTTTCTTCACAATTTCTTTATAACCGGCAATCACTTCTTTCCAATCTTCAGCCGTCAATTCAGGGTCAGTCGTGTATCCTTTTTGTTCACGAGTTTCTTCTAATAATTGCTCAAAAAAATACGTGTCAATTTCTAGGACAACATTGCTGAACATCTGAATAAATCGGCGGTAGGAATCATACGCAAAACGGGGATTATTTGTTAAGTTCGCTAAACCAGTAACTGTTTCGTCATTCATTCCAAGGTTTAAGATTGTATCCATCATTCCAGGCATAGAAAAAACGGAACCTGAACGTACAGAAACAAGTAAAGGATTCTCAGCTTCTCCCAGCTTTTTTCCCATTTTCTCTTCCAGACGGGATAGAGCCTCTAATGTTTGCAGTTCAACTGAAGCAGGAATCGCTTTATCAGATTCATAATAAGCATTGCACGCTTCTGTTGTAATTGTAAAACCAGATGGTACCGGCAAGCCGATTTTTGTCATTTCCGCTAGATTTGCTCCTTTTCCTCCGAGCAAATCTTTCATATTTCCATTACCTTCTTGAAATAAATAAACGAATTTCCCCATGATTATTAGCTCCTCTCCTTTTTTAACACTTCCAGAATTAAGCCTGCTGTTTCTTCCACTGCCTTATTCGATACATTAATAATCGGACATCCAACACGCTTCATAATTTTCTCAGCATAATCCAATTCTTCAAGGATCCGAGCAAAGCTGGCATAGTTTGCTTGCGAGGCAAGTCCTAGTGCCTTTAATCGCTCCTTGCGTATTTCATTTAGTTTATCTGGTGAAATGATTAATCCAATACAATTCTTTCGTGGAATTTCAAATAGCTCGTCTGGAGGCGGAACCTCCGGAACTAATGGAACATTCGCAACCTTAAACCGTTTATGCGCTAAGTACATTGATAATGGTGTTTTTGACGTTCTCGAAACACCAATCAAAACAATGTCTGCCTTAGTTATACCTCGCGGATCACGCCCATCATCATATTTAACTGCAAATTCAATTGCTTCAATCTTCCTAAAATATTCTTCGTCTAGCCTCCTCATTAACCCAGGACTATGATGTGGCTCTTTGTTAAACTGTGTTTGAAACGCATTCATTAATGGGTTTAATAAATCAACAGCTACAATTCCTTCTTCCTTAGCTCTTTTATCTAAATGCTCCTTTAAAGCTGGAACAACAATCGTATAAGCAATGATCGATTGGTCTTTACTTGCTAGAATAATAATATCTTCAATATCCTCAATATCATCTACATATGAATTTCTGCGAATATCAATTCGACTGCCAATAAACTGAGTTGCTACCGCTTTTACGACAAACTCTGCAGTTTCCCCAACCGAGTCTGACACTACATAAACTATTTCCTTTCGCATCAACTTTTTGCAACTCCCCTGAGCTTATTTTTCTCCAATTTCTATATATGCGCGAGTTAAGGTTGTTTTCGTTATTCTTCCTAACAGTAAATACGTGTTGCTTTTCTCCTTAACTTCTTTTACAACGGGTAAAGAATCAATATGAAAAGAAATCATTTTTTTGGCAGCCTCTAGCAATGTTTCTTCTGGATCAACTGTTTTAATATTTGGCATCCTCGTCATAATTACACTTACTGGAAGTTCCTGAAGATTCTTGTTTCCAAGTGATGCCCTTAGTAAATCCTTTCTTGAAACGACACCTGCTAAATACCCCTCAGAATCAACTGCATAAAGCGTACCAACATCTTCTAAAAACAACTGGACAATTGCATCATAAACAGAGGTCGAACTTTCAACAACAATTGGATGTGCTTTAAAATCCTTTACCTTTTGATTGATAAACTTTTCTGCCTGGCGCATGACTTGAAATTCCTCATTATAGAAATAGCCTACTCGAGGCCTGGCATCTATATTTCCAGTTCTTGTGAGTATAGCAAGATCTGGGCGTAAGGCAGCCCTAGAAAGGGAGAGCTTTTTAGCGATTTCATTTCCTGTTATTGGGCCATTACGTTTGACAATTTGAAGAATTTCATCCTGGCGATTGGATAATTTAATCATCACCACCCCCTAAGTAAGATAAGTATGTATTATTTTATATTACCATTATAATTATGACATACTTATTTGTATATAGTATATCCTATTTATTTTTCACCCTTTTTTCAAAATTGTTAAACTATCACTCCATAATTGAATGATTCAAAGGAGGGCAGGTTTCCCATCTATCTATTTTGTCAACAATAAGTTATAATAATATGTTGTTATTTAATACTCTTAAAGGAGTTTCTTTCATGAAGATAATCTGTTCTACATTAAATGCAAAATATATTCACACGAATATTGCCATACGTTATTTAAAGGCTTATGCAAGCCCTGAATTTCATATAGAAATTGCTGAATATACAATAAAAGACCCAATTATGAATATCGTGACCGATTTAATTCGAAAGAAGCCGGAAGTAATCGGATTTAGCTGTTATATTTGGAATATCGAAGAAACGATTAAAGTAGTCAATATGATCAAAAAAATTAACCCATCTATTCAAATTGTCGTTGGCGGTCCTGAAGTTTCCTATGATGTTTTAGACTGGATGAAAAAGGTTAAGGATTTCGACTATATTGTTATTGGTGAAGGGGAAGAGACATTTAAACAATTACTTTCTGGAATTCAAGGAGAATTGGAGATTGAACAAATACATGGGGTTGCTTATCGTAAGGATGGAGAGGTCAAAATCAATCCTCAGCGAAATAAGCTGGATCTTCGAGAATTACCATCTCCCTTCAGATTTGAAGAGGATATCCCTCACCTTTCCAAGCGTGTTACGTATATTGAGACAAGCCGCGGCTGTCCTTTTAGCTGTCAATTCTGCCTCTCATCGATAGAGGTTGGGGTGCGGTATTTCGACCGTGAAAAGATTAAGGACGATATTCGCTATTTAATGAAAAACGGCGCAAAAACGATTAAGTTTGTCGATCGGACATTTAATATTAGCAGAAGCTATGCGATGGAAATGTTTCAATTTTTAATAGATGAGCATCTGCCAGGGACTGTTTTTCAGTTTGAAATTACTGCAGACATCATGAGGCCTGAGGTCATTGAATTTCTAAATAAGGAGGCGCCGCCGGGTTTATTCCGTTTTGAAATAGGCGTTCAATCAACGAATGACTATACAAATGAACTTGTCATGAGAAAGCAAAATTTCGAAAAGCTTTCACGCACAGTGACAATGGTCAAAAATGGCGGAAAAATAGACCAGCATCTTGATTTAATTGCTGGACTTCCAGAGGAAGATTATCATTCCTTCCGAAAAACATTTAACGACGTATTCGAGATGAGACCTGAGGAACTGCAGCTTGGTTTCTTAAAATTATTAAGAGGGACAGGCCTGCGGTTGAGAGCTGCTCAGCACCAATATATTTATATGGATCATTCGCCTTACGAAATGCTCGGAAATAATGTATTATCCTTTGACGACATTATCCGGATTAAACAGGTTGAGGATGTATTAGAAAAATATTGGAATGACCATAGAATGGATTTCACTATTGAATATCTAGTAACGAAATCATTCTCATCTCCATTTGATTTCTTTCAGGAGTTCGGCAGCTATTGGGAAGAAAGAGGCTGGTCAAGAATTGGACATCAGCTAGAGGATTTATTTAGAAGACTTTATGAATTTCTTCAAAATAAGAACATAGCCGACTTAGATATTATAGAAGGTTTAATGAAGTATGATTATTTAATTAGACAAAAATATAAACCGAGAAAACCGTGGTGGGGCGAATCCGCTAGCTATGATAAAGCTGAGAGGTCTGTCATTTATCAGGACATTCTCCAAAATCCATCCATTTTAGGCTCTGAATTTGTTAAAATTGGCCTCAACGAAAAGGATATTTATAAGTACACTCTAATCGAAAGGCTTACATTTGATCTCGATAAATATTTAACTACCGGAGAAATCAACAAAAAGCCTACTTCCATCCTGACATATTTTGATTCAAGAAATGAAAAATCTTTCATTTTTTCTTCATCTAAAAATTAGTAATACTTGATCAGCCCCCTGCAATTAGC
>NZ_JBALOZ010000292.1:0-6181 GCF_036965125.1 Bacillus sp. JJ1503 | reverse complement strand
CAACAGCCAAGAACTAAAAATAAATGAAACAGTGATGAGAAAAAGATCGGATAGAATAATAAATGAAAGGCGCTGGCTGTAAGACAATGAAATAGCCCTCCAATCTATAACTTTTTCTCTATTTTAGTTGTCATTCTTGAATTTCAAACTTTGAATAATTTTAATCATATTTACCTATACATGTCTTATCATAATGACACTTCATTTTAATACTTTATATACATTTGCAAAAAACAATCCCCCATTGTGAATTTTGTATGCCACCTATTTTAGAGTATTCCTATATAAGGTTTTTAAGAACGAATTGTACCTTATAGAGAACAAAATTTCCAAAAAAATACTTTACCCTAATTCTCTATAAACTTTTTAATCGTTAAAATGTCATGCCTCATCATATAAACATTTTCTTCGTAATTTCCAATCTGAACTTTATTCACAATTCCCTTCAAGTTATTGATTATGAACTTAGGAAAATTAACCCCGCATTCATATGCAAGAAGGTAGCCTCCTCCAAACCTTGGATTTATCTCCGATATATAATACTCTCCATTAATAAAAAAGACATCTATATCTATAGGTCCGATAAACCCTGCTTTCATAACAAGTTCTTCAATCAAATTAAATAATTCTTCCGATTTTATTGACTTAGCTTTGTCTGTTTCTCCAGCTCTCATTACTAACTTTTCTTTAATAAATATAGAAACTACCTTTTTTGAAATTAGATCAACATACACATCTACTCCAAGTTCTTGCCCATCTAAAAATTCTTGAATAATCATTTCGCTTGAATATTGGAAGATAAATTTTGCTTCCTCTATATTCCTAGCTAAATGAATATTAAAGCTCGCACTGCCTTTTTGCGGTTTAATAAAAACTGGAAAAAACACTTCTTCTCGTTCAAGTGCTGCTTGAAATACTTCAAAAGAATTATAGGTTTTCGCATATTTAAACCCATTGTTGCTACAAAACTTACTTACTTCGTATTTATCTAGCCATAATTCACATACATCAAATGGGGAAACTATACTGGAAATACCTAATCTCTTTAAATCACCTGAATATTTAGATAATAGGGAAAGCTCTGGATCAATTAATGAAATAACGGCACTTATCTCCTCTTTTTTACATATCTCTTTAATTACATCCATATATCCAGCGCTGTCAATTGTTGGAACAATATAATGTTCGTCAGCTATATATAGTGACGGAGCTAAAGCGCTGCAATCAACCGCGATTAGATTCCCCTCCCCGCGTAATTCCTTCTTAAAGTATTCAAGTAGCTTAGTTCTCTTTCCTGTACTTGTTAATAATAGATTAACTGTTTGTTTCAGTTTTCTCCCCTTCTTTCACTCTACAATAGCCTAGTAGGTGCCCAAGTTTCCCTAACTAGTTCATAATTCCCACCTTTAATTACATATACTGCAGGCGGCAAATTAATAAAGCAAGAATTATAACTCATTGTGTACGAACCGCATTTTTCAATTTCAATGATGTCTCCTTCCCTTAATTTCGGCGCATTTTCAATATTCAATAATCTGTCATTTTCCATACACGTACTTCCACATATTGTTTGTCTATTAGAAAAGTTTTCGCCATTTGAAACAATTCTATATGACGGCTGGCGATCTGCAATAAAGGGATTGATATGAAGCAGTGAACCATCAACCGTGATGATTCTTGAACCTCTTACATCCCTTACATCGACAACCTTTGTCATATAGCTTATAGGTGTTGAAATAAGTGATGCACCCGGTTCAATTATTAATTGAATATTTTTCATATCTGCTGCGTGATTGAGTTCTTCACTAATCGTTTTTGCATAATCTTCAAAACTAGGGTTATTTCCAATGTCTCTTCCACCAAAAAATCCCCCGCCTATGTCGATATATTCTAGACAATTATTTAATCCAAAGTTTTTAATACATTCTGCCGCTTTTTTTGCTAATGCTCTGAATACATTTAAACTGCGAGTTTTTGTGCTTTGATGCATATGAAGTCCACAAACTAAAATATTCAGTTTATTACATATTTTTAACGCTTTTTCAAAACTGCCATTTTCAAGACAAAAACCAAATCTACTTGGCTCTATCCCCATAGCACTTTCACCTGGACATTCACTTTCGAGATCAAAATTTACTCTAAGACCCACTTTCATTCCTTCAATTTTTTTCATTGCTTTTAATACATTTAGTTCACTAAAGGAATCAATATTGACAATACTCCCCTGTTTAAGCGCACGTTTTAAAAGGTCTGCCTTCTTATGCGGACCATTATATATAATTTCACTAGTAGGATATCCAACGAGTTCTGCATATCTAAATTCATCATTTGACACAACTTCAGCATATACTTCTTTTTCCTTCATGAATTCGAGTATCCATTTAAGATGATTAGTTTTTACTGAATACCCAATTTTCAAAGGGCCTTGCCAATAATTAGTGAATGCTATTTTCAAGCGATTGTAATTATATTCTAGTTCATCGTATTTGATTATATAACATGGTGTTTCAAGTGACTGTGTTTGCATTTTACTCAATCTTACTCCTTTTCGACCAGTCATAATTTTGCAATTAACTGATGATCAATAAACTTAGCTATACATGTTTAATATCGGGCGAGGCTTAATTAGCACGTGACTAGCTTCTTCATTGGCCATTGATAAAATTGTCACATTGTCTATATGTAATACCCGCTTTTGAATTATAAAAATATCTTGTATCCTTATATTCTCTTCCATCTAACGACCTCCAACTGCTAGACATTAAATAACCTGAAATCATCTGAATACCGTATTATATATATATGCATAAAAATAATGAACATTATTAATTACCAAAAATTTTAAGTACTGACTAGGTTATCAGACTTATAGGCAAACTTAATTCCAAAGTAAGCGTCAAATAGGCTCCACCTTTACTTAAATATTAAGGGGATTATTCGATACAATTTGAAACCTTAAAATGCGGACAGAATTTGTCGCTTACATTCCAAAGATCCAGCAATATTAGAAAAAACTAAGGCATTCACCAAGTCCTTTCTTGGTAAATGCCTTAGTTTTACTGATGCGAAATATGAGCAGGAAATTTAACTAAGTTTCAATATTACTTAGCTTACTTTTAGATAATTATATTCAATATTAGTAGTTTCCCCTCCCTTTACTTGCTAACATAGTGGCCCCTTCAACCTACTCATTCCTTAATAAATGTTTCGATAAATCCTCCATATTTAAACTTTCCATACCGAAATTTCGTCTCAATAAAGAAAAATGTTTCAATATACTCTCTAAAAAAGATAAATTTTCATTTAAATTAGTACCAAAATTATGAGGATGCCACCATAAATGATAAACTAATTTATTTTTTGCAGCATAATTTAAATCAGAGATAATTCTCTTTAACCTTAACGGCTCCAAATGTTCTAATGTTTTAGAATAAGGTCTTAAAAAGCGACTAGCAGGAATATTCAAAGGTAAATTATTGTTCTTTATCTCTTCAATTGAATAACAATTATGACCAGATATATTTATATATGCATCGCATAATCTAGCTACCCTCTTCAATTTATGTTCTCCTTTCTCATCACTTGCTTTATAAAACAAAGAACTTGGATTTCCCCTATAAGATGTTATCCCTAATTCTTTACATACTAATAGATATTTCTCTTCACACTGGTTTCTAGGAAAAACTAGACTTTTAATTTTTAAACCGTATTTCTTGCCAACATTTATAGCTGCGCTAATATCTGCTTTAAATGAATTTATATTTTGACCTTGTTCCAAACAATAATAGTGAGAAAAAGTATGTGTTCCAATTCTTTGATATGGATATGAAATTATTTTTTGAATTAATGAAGGAGCAAAATGATAAGGATCTTCTTCTTCGTTAGAACCTATATTGTAAATATGTTCATAGGGTGATAAATTGCTATTTAGATAGACGGGTTTTTGTTGAGGACAATTATCTATTAATTCTTCACGTGATTTAAAAAAAAGAAATCCTACGGTGGACCAAGTAGCATGTATTCCATATTTTTCGAATAATTCCAATATAGCAGGAATTGCAGTCCAAACCCCCAGTAAGTTTTCTTTATAACTTTCTAAACTTTTTTTATCTCTTACTCCCCAATAAAGTTCAAAATCCAACGATATAACTAATTTACCATTGTCAGACAATAAAATACCCTCTTTCTAGGAATCCCTTGATTAAAACGCAGATTCACAATGCTAATCCTACCCAAGATTTTTCCATTCACAAAACTCAACTTCAAACCCTACAATTGAAGAACTTCAAAAGCGTTTAGAGCAGCTTGAAAAAAAGCAGAATGCTGAATTAGAGGCGGTTAAGAAGATTAAACAGGACTACTATACAAAGAAGCTTACAGCTGTGGCTTATTTTTAGATTAAATTTAGAGGAATTGCTTACTGAAAATTACGACTATATTTACGTAATGCTAATGTTTTAATTATTAAAAAAAATACTCCTGATAAAATAGCTGAAAATATCAAAGTAAAAGAATCTTTAAAGAAAATCATAGAAATAATCGGCAATAAAGTATATGGTATTGCCTTTAAAAACTCCCTAATTACTTGTTTTAAGACTATATAAAGTGATATACCAGCTAATTTAAGAATAAAAATGCAATTTATTATCCACAATAACGCCCCGATCATTCCAAATAAAGCTATAGTTAATAATGCGTCACCACTTAAGCCGCCAATAATTAAAACTATTAACCTACAAAAAAACAAAAGAAAATCCATTATCAACCCTAACCGTTGTTTTTCTAAAATTAAATATATGTTTGATAACGGTGACGATATAAACACAAAAAATATCCAGAGTCCTATCCACCTCACATATTGGCCTGCTTCGTACCAATTGTCACCAAAAACAAACAAAAATAACTCAGGTGCAATTAGAGATATCAACAATATTGGGACTAATCCAATAGAAATAAGATTCTTATATACATCAAAAGTCACACGCCCAAGCTCACCGTTTCTGTATGCCTCTGAAGCATGCGGATAGAAGGCTTGAGCTACAGCACTTCCTATTAAATTCATGGGTAGGTTTAAGACTCTATGTCCTAGAGAATAAAGCCCAACAACTGTAGGTGTAAAATAAAATCCAAGTAATAATGGTGGCATCATTACAGACGATGTATTAAGTAACCCAGACCATAATGAATAAAGCGGAAAGTTTTTATATTTAATTAAGTTCAATTTCATATTACTAAAGCTAAGATACTCTATTATTTGTTTACCTTCCTCCCCCAAGGTTTTCCAAATTAATCTTCCAGTTGATAATACCTGTCCTGCTACTTGTCCTCCTATTAGTCCTCCAGCTTGCATTTTTCCGGTTAAACCAAATGATACTTGAGTCGCAGCTGTTACCAAACTCTGTGTAATCTGTTGAGTAGCTAATCGATTGAATTGTCTCTTTCTTGTATTCCAATAATTAAATGCTTGATAAAGACCAGTCATTAATAAACTAAGTGGTAAAAAAAATAGCCAAATCCTAAGTTCTGAAGCTCCCAATAAAATTGAAATCTGTTCCCTAAGTAATATAATAATGATTAAAACAAACATGCTGATAATAAAACAAATTAATACTGTTGATGCTAAAATATTTGCAGCATCCTTATCTTTTTTAGGAAGTACAATTGCTAATTCATATCTAAAGCAAGATACTACCGCTAAAATTGCTAAAATTGAACTAAACATAGTAAATAATCCAAAATCCTCTGGATCGTAAAGTCTTGTTAATATTGGGGATATTAATACTAGTAACACTTGTGCAAAAGTTGTTCCAGAAATTAGGGTTATTACATTCCTAAATAAACTGCCTGTAGGAATTTTCTTATTTAGTAAAATCCTTAATCTATTAATCACTTTCCAATATCCCTCATTTTACCCATCACTTTCCTTTAAGTGAATTCCTCTTGAAATCCATTGTTTGTTCGTTTAAAGTAGTCATAGAGAAGCCCCCTTCTTGGTTTTGTTTTTGACTTAGTCACCTATGACATTACCAAAAATGAGGCCTTTTTCAATGTTTTTTGACTTTCACCTTTTGGGAGAAAAACATTTTACTTCAAATTACTTGTCATAACTACATTTTTGGTCAATTTAGATTAAAGCTCTGAATAATTCAGGTTGTTAATTGATTTTTAATCTATTTTTAAT
>NZ_JBALOZ010000291.1:7656-13096 GCF_036965125.1 Bacillus sp. JJ1503 | reverse complement strand
CACATTAATGATTTTAAAGAATTCCTGGATCTTAAAAAAGATGCGAATCAAATCTCCGCAAAAGCGTATAACAGTTTGAAAGCGTATGCTGATGCAATGATTGAGATCTGGCAATAGGTTAGATTCACTGTTCAGAATATACCTCCTGTGCCGGGGATGACCTGTTACGGGGAGTAACGAGCTCAAAAACTTTTAAAACGTGAAGATGGGAAATCAATGAATAGACTTCTCTATCAAACTTGAACTAGGGTAAGGTTTCATTGTTCATATCCATTTTCTCGATTTTGTGAGTTTATGATACTCATAGGAAACAAAAACAATAAAATGGCCGGGACAGTAGGCGAACTGTCCCGCCTCATTTAAGCAGGAAAACCCAATTGGTATTATTGGTTGATTTATTCTTTCCCTGTATTGTTACGTTTTTAAAATATCCATAAAAATATCGAAGGCATTTTAAAGCTTATTCAGCTTTTTATTTAGATGGTAAACCAAGGTCAGATCCGTCAGCGACAATGACTTTGGGAAGTTGTCAAAAGTAGGAGTGAAGATAAATGAAGAAAATGATCCCCAGTTTTAGCCATTTTTTCATTGTCTTGCAGCGGCTATGAAATTGAAAAAAGGTGAAGTGAGCGAGCCGGTCAAGACAGTATTTGGTTATCACATCATCAAGGTAACAGATAGAAAGGAGACACCATTAAGCGAGGTGAAAGATCAAATCAAACAAGCGCTTATGGGAAAAGACGCAAAACCGATACAGGAGATATTAAACAATTTGAATAAAGAAATTGAGATAAAAGAAGATGCATTTAAGGATGTAGAACCAAAACAACCAAATATGCCCCCTCAAAGTTAAATGTTCAGCCATAAGTAGTTATTGTGATTATCGTTGAACTTTACACCAATTACATAGTTATCTATGCTAATAAAGATTGTGATGAGTCTTAATTCGACGTTCGAATTGCCTTTCAAAATTGGTACCCTTAGGTCATTGAGAAATATTAAAGCAACCAAAACGATTGGGCTCGGGTGATGCAAGTTCCGGGGCCTTTTTATTTTGCTTGCCTAGTAACCCGTTAATTACTAGATGGGGAGAGTCAAATCCGAGTAAGTGTTCGGTGGCTTTCTGGCGACTGATGGAAAATGGCCTAATAGGACTTGATATCCTATTGGATGGAATTTTACTATTGATTTAGTTGCAAAAGGTAGGATGCGAATAAATAAAAAAATATGACTCACCAGCACCTCGTGTGTTGCACATACATTTTGCACACGTGGAGTGAGTTTCACAACTCATTTTAAAGAAGAAAGGCAACTAACCCTCTGGGGCGTTGTCTTTTTACGTTTCCTGTAACGGATTTACAAAGATGTATTGAATATGGACAATGGACAGTACCATCGTGGTTGCAAGTGGTATTCTCAACTAGAAAAGTAAGAAAAAAGGCGTTAATTCTTAAGATTAGGACATCTTTTAGTTTTGCCTAATGTTAATAGCATGGTTCTCGTTGTCACATTAAAATTTCTTTTATGAAGTAGTTTATAATGAGACCCGGTAAAGGAGACAAATTATTGTTAAAGTGAAATAACACCTAAAACGGTTGTTTCTACATATTTAGGTAAGGAAGTAAGGGTATTTCAAACAATAAGCAGCAGAAACCAGGATTAATACTTAACCTCTGTCCCAAGCTATCGCATCTTACTGATTTTCTTAGCACTTTTCATGTTGAACTTAAGGTTTATAATGTTTAAAATTTTCTATAGTTTGATAAAAAGTGCTTAAGCATGGTATATGTTTTAAAAGAAGCAGGCACATTCTTGCAATGTAAATTTGAGACGAGAGTTTAACTCTTATAAGAGAGGTTTGAGTTTATATATGATAGATAATTTTTGGAGTGAATTACCAAGACCGTTTTTTGTACTTGCACCAATGGAAGATGTGACCGATGTTGTTTTTCGCCATGTGGTGAGTAAAGCAGCCAGACCTGATGTGTTTTTTACAGAGTTTACAAACTCGGAGAGTTATTGTCACCCAGATGGGAAGCAAAGTGTGCGTGGGCGTTTGACTTTTACAGAAGATGAACAACCTATTGTGGCTCATATATGGGGGGATAGACCTGAAAACTTTCGGAAAATGAGTATCGGTATGGCTGAACTAGGATTTCGGGGTATTGATATCAATATGGGCTGTCCTGTACCTAATGTGACATCGAATGGGAAGGGAGCCGGTCTGATTCTTCGTCCGGAAGTTGCAGCAGATTTAATACAAGCAGCAAAAGCAGGAGGACTGCCTGTAAGTGTGAAGACAAGGCTAGGTTACACGGATGTGGAGGAGTGGCAGGCGTGGCTAACGCATATATTGAAACAGGACATCGCCAATCTTTCTATTCATCTGCGTACAAGAAAGGAAATGAGCCAAGTCGATGCTCATTGGGAGCTGATTCCGGAGATAAAGAAACTTCGTGACGCGATTGCACCGGATACGCTGCTAACAATCAATGGAGACATTCCTGACCGACAAACTGGGCTACAGCTCGCTGAACAATATGGTATTGATGGAGTTATGATCGGGCGAGGTATTTTTAAAAATCCTTTTGC
The DNA here is from genome assembly GCF_036965125.1 of Bacillus sp. JJ1503. NCBI lineage: Bacteria > Bacillati > Bacillota > Bacilli > Caryophanales > Bacillaceae > Bacillus > Bacillus sp. JJ1503. The sequence goes on along the minus strand of NZ_JBALOZ010000291.1, from coordinate 10,504 downwards.
TTTTGAAAAAGAGCCAAAAGAGCATAGCAGTAAAGAATACCTTGATCTTTTAAGACTGCAGCTTGATCTTCAAGATCAATATGCGGAAGTACTGCCACGTTCAATCTCAGGGCTTCATCGCTTTTTCAAAATTTATGTCAAAGGATTCCGTGGAGCAGGTGAATTAAGAAATCAATTGATGAATACGAAATCAACAGATGAAGTGCGTGCATTGCTTGATAACTTTGTGCTAGAGAATGATTAATAATATCTAAGGTAAACTCTACCACATACATCACAATTCAAGTCATTTGGAAAATGTCGCAGAGTTTGAGTTGAAAAATAAATAAGGTGAAAAAAGAAGTCTAGCGATAGACTTCTTTTTTTGGTGAAATAACAATAATGCCTTTTTACCTATCTGTATGAAGAAGGAATTTATTTTTATTTCTTGAATTCCTAATTTAAAGGAAAAATAAAAGAAATTAGAGATGGGAGCGAGTTTATTATGATGATAAAAGGTATCGGAGGAATATTTTGGAGGACTAAAAATCTAGATGCCATAAAAAAATGGTACAGTGAAGTGTTGAAGATTGAAATTGATAATTGGAATGGGACCATTATTAAACCCCATTCAGAAAATAAAACGATATTTTCTTTCTTTACTGAAGATGACCCTTACTTCCCAACAGAACAGCAAGTGATGTTAAATTTCCAAGTTTATAATCTAAACGAGACTATTGAGCATTTAGAACAAATTGGTGTACCTCTTGTAAAGGGAAAAGAAGTTAGTGAATATGGTAAGTTTATTTGGATTAAAGATCCTGAAGGCAGACTGGTGGAGCTATGGGAGAAATAACGGGTTGTCATTATTCATATTTTGTTGAATAAATGGGTGCCTAGTTTAAGTGAACAACAAGGAGATTAAGAAAATGAGAATCCCGATATATCAGGTTGATGCTTTTACAAATGAACAATTTAAAGGAAACCCAGCGGCAGTATGTCCATTAAACGAATGGATAGAAGATAATTTAATGCAAAAGATTGCAGCAGAAAATAATTTATCTGAAACCGCCTTTTTTGTAAAAAAAGATGATGTATATGAGTTAAGATGGTTCACTCCAATAGGGGAAATAGACTTATGTGGACACGCAACATTAGCGTCTGCTTATGTAATATGCACTTATTTAGATGAAAATTTAAAGAATGTAAAGTTTCATACAAAAAGTGGACTTTTAGAAGTATCGAGGGATGGCGGTTTATTTACATTGAGTTTTCCTTCTAGAGAAGGAGAAAAATGCGATACTCCAGAGGAACTTATTAAAGGTTTAGGTAAAGAACCTAAAGAGGTCTATAAGGCAAGAGACTATTTGGCGGTATTTGATACAGAACAAGATATTTTAGGTCTTGAATTAAATATGGATGAACTAAAAAAACTAGATGGTTTTGGTGTAATAGTGACAGCTAAAGGGAAAGAAGTAGATTTCGTATCAAGATTTTTTGCACCAAAGGCAGGAATAGATGAAGACCCCGTTACTGGTTCTGCTCATTGTACACTAGTTCCGTATTGGAAGAATAAATTGAATAAAAATGAATTTGTCGCATTGCAATTATCAGAAAGAGGCGGAAAGCTATATTGTACTGATTTAGGTGAAACGGTAAAAATGTCTGGAGAAGCTGTATCTTATTTAGAAGGATATATAAATGTTTAGGGGAATTTGTTTAACAAATTAAAAACTTTTTGACGGGTGCTATTCTTCAAGAAAGAGAATAGCATTTCTTATTGTAGGGGGGCAGGTTTATTCAATAATAAATCACAACAGGGATCAGGCTTTACTGTGAGTCTACAGTAAAATATTGTTAGAAATATTAATATTCAATAAAATTAATCAATACAAGAAACCGAGGATAATGAACAATCGTATTATATAGCGAAAAAATTAATTATGGGGGAGGATGGGGTAATCATGGCAAAGTATGAAAAGACAATTGTTGGTCAATTTGAGAAAGTGGTTAATCATTTGGAAAACGATATTGGTAACAGCGGAATAAGTATGAGATTAGTTGATGAAAGCAACTACGCTATTGGAGAGACTAAAATAGCAGTTCGGGTTTATGATAAATACTTTATGAGAAATGGAAACAGAGCGAGTTTGAGCCTTACTGTAGTAGGTAATAACAGTAATACTTTTATTTCAGCAATTGGTGCTGGCGGGGGACAAGGTGTTTTTTTAAACTTTAGTCTTGGTGCCGAAGATGATATGGTGGCAATAGTACAAAGAAGTATAGAAGAAATGGAATAATACTTAATTTTATTTTTAATCATAGTTTCCTCATAATGCGAAGTATATATTAATTCGAACCCTACTTAATTGTGTATCGAAGATTGTGAAAAACAAAAAAGCTTGATTCATAACCCTGAATTAAGCTTTTTTATTTCTATACGAGAATTCCAATTGATTTTTCAATTTCCTTCGACAAAGTATATTAATACTTAAGTGATGACAGCCAAGATATGTTTTTTGAACCTCCTTCATATCCGATTTTTGTTTACACCGTGTTTGAGCAACTTCTAATAATTTCAGCTCTAATGGCTTCTGCTTCCTTTCGATCTCATAATCCTTGTGGTATCTAAATAGAAAACTTTTGAATAAACGAAATTAAAAAGAGTGATAATATTAGAATTGGAAAAATGTAATACAACGGATTGAAAGTGAATCAATTAAGGAGATATGGATATGGTAGTGAAAGAACAGCAAAAACAAATCAATAGAGTTCTTGAATTTATAGATGAACATCTAAACGAATCACTTTCTCTTGAAAAGTTAGCTAAAGCCTCAACCTATTCGGTTTATCATTTTCAGCGTACATT
>NZ_JBALOZ010000291.1:0-7622 GCF_036965125.1 Bacillus sp. JJ1503 | reverse complement strand
CGGTTATATTAAAAGACTACGGCTTGAGAATGCTGCCCATTTTTTAATTTATGAGCAGCAAATTCCTATTACTCAAATTGCATTCATGTGCGGATTTTCGTCACTGTCCTACTTTACTTATTCATTTAATGAGTATTTTAAGACGAGTCCTAAGAAATGGCGTGAAGGAGCCTATTTGGAACGGTTTCCAAGGGAGTACCAGGATAGCAAGAAATCTAAACTTTTTAGCAATAATATGAAAGAAGAAAATCAAAGCAACACATATAATGAGTTTAAATGGTTGGACTTGACCAAAGTAAAAATAATTGAAATGCCCGTTTGCGCAACTGTAAATAGACAAAGTGTCGGCCCTTATACACGTGGGATTCCTGGTGTTTGGGAGGATATTTATCATTGGTCAAAGTCTAGAGATTTACTAAATAACAATACGTTTCTATTTGGAGTTCCTAGAAATAACCCATATATCACCCCACCTGAAAAAAGCCGATATGATTGCCGTATTGCAATAAATGAAGAGGATCTTTCAAAAGTAGATGATGAACTTACTTATCTATTTAAGGGTGGTAAACATGTCGTCTATGAATTTGATGAGCCCGTAATGTATAGTGAGAGAAGCAAATTAATAGAGTGTTATTCGGAGTTATACAGTTTTTGGCTGCCGAAAAGTGGATACAGATATTTGGGAAATCCAATCGAATTGGTCGAACTTGAGCCAATAGAAGGATCGCTTTCAATCGAATGCAAAATTAAGGCGATTTGTTTAGCAATAGAACCGAAATAGGAGGAAATCATTTAATGTTCATTGATTTTGGAAGCCTTCAGTACCTGCCCATAATCGTGGGAGGAATTGTTTATATGGTTTACGGAGGAATTTATTACTCTGTCGTTTTATCAAATAAAAACAAGAATCAAAGTATTCTTGGAAATCAAAGCGCCGGTCCATTTAAATATATATACTCTATCATCCTTGCATTTATTAATTCATTCTTAGTAGGTGTACTCATTCAATCAGTCGGGTCCGATCATTTTCTAGCAGGAGTAGGAATCGGTTTCATCATAGGCTTAATGATTTCATTGGTTTATTTGAAAAATACGTTATTTGGTTTAATGTCTAAGAAGTCATTTCTGGTTGCAATAGGAGACCATTTAATCATATTCACACTGCTTGGTACGATTCACGGATTTTTCATGTAAGAGTTCAATAATTAAGATGAAGAGGACAAACTAAGATTTGTTCTCTTTTTTTATCTTTGTAGCGTTGACTGGTGTTAATCAAAATGTTACCATAAGGTCACATGATTAACACGTGACTTTTTAGTCACGTGTTAATAAATTTTAATGAAAGGATCGATTGGATGGACGAAGAACTCTCAACCGTTTTTAAAGCATTAGGGCATCCGATCCGAAGGAGAATTCTCGATATTCTTAAGGTTTCACCGCAAACAACTGGAGAACTAGACGACTATTTTCCGGAAGTAACCAGGTATGCCATTATGAAGCATTTAAAGATTCTAGAGGATGGGAATTTGGTGGTAGTACGGCGTGAAGGAAAGTATAAAAGGAATTTCCTTAATGCCATACCTCTTCAAGAAATGCATAACCGCTGGGTAGGTAAATATATGCAAACTACTGCCAGTTCGCTGTTAAACTTACGGGCGGCAGTACAAGAAAAAGGAGGAAATAATACGATGGAAACAAAGAAGGATTTTCGAATTGAACAGGAGTTATTCCTGGAAGCATCACGCGAAGAGGTTTTCAAAGCTTTAACTGAAACGGTGGAAGACTGGTGGGAATTTCGTCTAGCTCCAAAAGGAGTAACATCCCACTTTACATTTGATCCCGTCCCTGGCGGACAATTTATTGAAAAATGGGGTGAAACTGAAGGAGCAATCTGGGGGAATGTCTATTATGTAAATGCTCCTGCAGAAATTCGCTTGCATGGCCATCTTGGCATGCAAGGAGCGGTAAACAGTGCCTATACGTATCGTCTTCTTGAAAAAGAAGGAGGAACGTTGCTTCAACTATCCCATACAGCCTCTGGTGTAATACAAGAGCATTGGGAAGAGGAGCACTCCAAAGGCTGGAAGTATTTACTTGGAACTTTACTTAAAAATTACGTAGAAAAGAAATAAAGTAGGAGGCCAAGATGGTAGACGTACTAACGGAGATTACAATGAATTGTCCTATTTCAAAGGTATCAGAATATGCAACAAACCCTGATCACGCTCCAGAATGGTATGTCAATATACATTCTGTAGAATGGAAAACACCAAAACCACTGACATTAGGCTCACAAATTGCTTTTAAAGCGACCTTTCTTGGCAGGGAACTTGCATATGTGTATGAAATTGTTGAATTTATTCCTATGAAAAAATTTGTGATGAGGACAGCGAATGGTCCATTTCCAATGGAGACTATCTATACATGGCAAGCAATAGATGAAAATCATACTCGGATGACTTTAAGAAATAAAGGTAACCCAAAAGGATTCAATAAGATTATGTCCCTTTTCATGACCACTATGATGAGGAGAGCAAACATGAAGGATTTGAAAAAAATCAAAGCCATCCTTGAAAAGTAATTTGTTCGGGAAAAAATAATTTTTTGATGTAAATAAAAATTGGTATTTATGATGAATTCTAGATGTAACCGCTCTTGTACTTTTTCTTTTATCTGCACTCTCATGATTTCCTAGAGATAAGCCCGCCTAAGATGCTAAATGTTTTGATGAGGGAAACTAATACATATTGGCACCTATTGCCTCTATAATTACCGATGCAGTCTCTTTGTTATACCTGGCTCGTCATTTACAATTGAACCTTCTTTTTGTATTTTTCTAATAATAGGTTAATCTGTTTATCGATATCTGAATTGAGATTTTCAATGAAAGTGCAATACATTCATGTTGTTTCTAAAATTTTATTGCGGGAGTTTTCTAAATGAAATATGAATGGAGAAAAAACGAGAAAGATTTATATATGCCTAAGCAAAAACCTGAATTGGTCACAGTTCCAAAGCAAAACTTTCTTATGATAAAGGGAAAAGGGGATCCCAATAAAGAGGATTTTTCCGAAAGAATAGGAGTTCTTTATTCGTTAGCTTACGCTATTCGAATGATGCCGAAACAAGGATATACTCCAGACGGCTATTTCGAATATACCGTTTACCCATTAGAAGGGATATGGGATTTAACAGAAAAAGGTAGGAAAATAGAAACTTTAGATAAAAATGAATTGCTATATACGATCATGATCAGACAACCAGACTTTGTAACGGAAGAAGTTGTAGAAAGAGCGATGGAAAGGGTAAGGAAAAAGAAACCACATCCGCTGCTAAATGAGGTGACATTCGATTCAATTGAGGACGGTCTATCTGTACAAATGCTCCATTTAGGCTCTTATGATGAAGAACCACAAACTTTTGAAAGAATGAATGAGTTTTTAATCACCAATCAACTTGAAAGAGATAGTTTAACACATCGAGAAATTTATTTATCTGATTTTAGAAGGGTAGAACCGGAAAAATTAAGAACAGTTCTCAGATATAAGGTAAAGCTAAGGAAATGAATAGGTACCATAATCCTAAATTCCGTAAAAATTACTAAAAAATTTTGTTTTCAAGGTGTTTTACATTAAATTCAATTGATTTTTTATTCCCTCAGACAATTGTTTCGAGGGATTTTTAATTGGGGTATAATGTGTTTTACTTAAAGTTTAGGATTTTGCGTGTTTTTGGCAGTATTAGAAAATGAGCCTATATATACAAGAAATGCATAGAAACTTGCATATTTAAGGCTCTTTAATTGTATTCCTTGTTGTGTTAAAGCTACCCATTACTTCAAAAGGCATTACCGTTTTGTAGTAATGCCCTATACTGAGCCACTAGTGTATTCACTAAAAATTATCAATGACTTCTCCTAGTGAAGCAGCTTTGATGCTAGGCTCTTTGATTATTTCTAATATTTCATCCTTCGTCCCATAAGCAACTACCCCTAATATTTCTACATCGTCTATTTTAATATCTTTCATAGCGTTGTAAGCTTTCTTGTGTTCGCTGAAAGTACTTATTTTCAGTAACTTTAGGAACGCATCATATTCATATGCCAAATCTGTCGTTGAAGTATAAGAGTTTCTTATAGAGAAGTCTAATGCTTCATTCTCCCTAATAAACGTTGCAGACCAATCATATTCCATAGCCTCTTGTTGAAATGTGTTTAAATGGCTATTGCTATAAGTGTTTACCCAAAACCAAGTCATTTCGGGAAGCTCATTAAAAGGTAATTAACTTAGTTTGTATGGCTGATCAAAGGAGAGTGCTACCTCATATATTTTTTCCCCTTGCATACTATTAATCAGTTCTTCATCATTTTTATATTTTTTATAAGCAACCTTTGGATGAAGAAACAGCATTTCTCTCCAACCATTTTCTTTATAGGCAAATTGCCAATCCTCTCCTGTGACTCCTATGCTGCCACCTGAACCTCTTGAAATTAGAACAGATGGATTTAGTCCGAATGGATATTGTTTTTGTTCAATAACGAGCGATTTAATTTTCATGTCCTTTGAAATTTTATAATGGCTCATTCCTCCTAAAAACCTCTGGAATTCACGGGTTCATTGATATAGCCATTCGGAGTGCTAAGTCGGACATAGGCATCCCATTACTCCAGCGCTGGGCAAGGCGCTGGAGCTTCTCCCATCGAATTTATTTTTTATTTTTTGCAAGCGTTCCATCATGCTTTCTCCGATGATTGGCGAGAAATGCTGATCCACTTTTTTGAGTTTATTTCTCCACTCCGTTTCATCCTCTGGAGTTAACTCGTAAATTTGCATACTAGTATTCTCTTTTAATTGTTGAAGATTCGATTCATTCATGTCAATCGAATATTGCCAATTCCAATCTGTCGCTTCGACCATTGCTTCCCGAATGATGTCTTGAATCTCGCTCGGCAAACCATTCCAAAATTCTCGATTCATCAAGACAGCATAGCCTAAATAAGCATGGTTTGTAATCGTCATGTATTTTTGAACATGATAATATTTTTTAGAATATATATTCGAGATCGTATTTTCTTCTCCATCAATCGTTCCTTTTTCTAAATTATGATACGTTTGGTCGAAAGGGATTGGGCGGGAAGCGGCTTCGAGAACTTCATATTGCTTTTCGATCACTTTGCTAGGCATGATACGGAAAACTTGGCCCTTTACATCTGTTGGATGAATGATTGTCCCTTTCACTGTTGTCATTTGTTTAAAGCCGTTATACCAAAATGCTAAACCTTCAATATTTTGTTTTTTTAAGTCGGCAAATAAAGCTTCGCCAATCTCTCCTTCATACGCTTCTTTAACCGCTTCATTTGAGGAGAAGGCATAAGGCAAATCTAATACGAGCCATTCAGGAGAGAGCGTTCCTAATTTAGATGTTGACGGAGCAATCATCTGTACTTGTCCAGATTGAAGGGCATTCAGCTCACCTTCGTCAGAAAAGAGCTCGGCATTTGGAAAGACAACGACTTTGACTCTATTATTTGATTTCTTTTGAACAAGGTCAGCAAACCGCCCTGCTGCAAGCCCCTTTGGTGTATTTTCTGACACAACATGACTAAAACGAATGATTATTTGCTCCTTCATTCCCGTCTGCTCATCATCAAAGGGAACTTCTTTCATGAAGTGAAGACCGCTAGATCCGAAAAGGTAAGCTGCACTAAATCCTGCTATAATAAAAATAAATATTCCGAACAGCTTCTTCATCTATACACCTCGAATGTTTTCTATTATTCTAATTAAATAATAAAACGACTAATTGTACAACATTGTATGTCTTGAATAAAGGGGGGAAGCACATGTCGCTTAAGCGGCTGCCGATTCGTTCCAAAATTACATTATTATCATTCAGCATCGTCTTTTTTTCTTTATTGCTCGGCGGCCTTATTTTAATAGGAAATATTGTGGAGCTTGAGGAAGAAGAGTATGGAAAAAGAGCGATGATTACGGCAAAAACCGTCGCTCAGCTTCCAGATGTCATTCGCCATGTTACTGAACCAAATGGATGGATAGAAATGGATCCTACTATTGAAAAAATCCGCAATATTAATAATGCGGATTATGTGACCGTCTTAAATATGGAAAGGATTCGTTACTCACATCCTGTAAAGGACATGTTAGGAACAGTTTCAAAAGGAGAAGATGCTGGTCCTGCTTTTGCAGAGCATTCCTATCTTTCAAAAGCTAAAGGTGAAGTAGGAATGGCTGTACGTGCCTTTGCTCCAATAAAAAATGACCAATTAGAGCAAGTAGGGGTCGTTGTTGTTGGGAATGTATTACCGACGATGTTTGAAACATTACTATCACTAAAAAATGAGATTCTATTCATTATGTTTTTGACCCTTCTGCTTGGCGTAATAGGTTCATTTTTCCTTGCCAAACATATTAAACAGCAAATGTTTCAGCTTGAGCCTTATGAAATCGCTCGTCTTCTTGAAGAGCGTACAGCAACGTTTCATGCGATGCATGAGGGAGTCATCGCAATTGATAAGCATGAAATGATCACGATCTTTAATGATAAGGCAAAAAAAATGATGAATGTCCACGGGGATGTTATTGGGAAAAACATTTGGGATGTGATCCCGGACACGAGGCTGCCAGAAATCCTTGAACTAGATAAACCAGTATTTAATCAGGAAGTCCAAGTCCGAGGGAACGTGATTATGAGCAATCGTGTCCCGATTAAAGTGAATAAGCAGTTAGTTGGGGCGGTCGCTATTTTTCAAGATCGTACAGAGACGACGAAAATGGCGGAGGAATTGACTGGGGTAAAGGAATTTGTAGAAGCGTTAAGAGTACAAGCCCATGAGCATTCTAATAAGCTTCATACGATTGCAGGATTAATTCAACTAGGAAATAATGAACAGGCACTAAAGTATATCTTTCAATTAGATGAGGAACAAGGGAGTTTCGCGAGATTTTTAAATGAGAATATTCTTGATGATAATCTTGCTGGTTTATTGCTTGGGAAAGTAAGCCGCGGAAAAGAATTAGGGATTGAAATAGTCATTGACCGGAAAAGCCATTTAAGTCGTTTTCCGAAGCATTTAGATCATCATGATTTCGTTGTCATACTCGGAAATTTAATTGAAAATGCGATTGCTGCCTTAAAAACAGCCGAACATCGAGAAAGAAGGATTGATATTAGTATTGAACAGGATGATGAATTATGTGCTATTCTTGTTGAAGATAATGGGCACGGGATTAGTGAAACAGAGATGCACCGAATATTTGAAAATGGGTTTTCTACGAAAAAAGGATTTGGTTTAGGTCTTCATCTCGTAAAACAGATTGTGGAAAAAGGAAAAGGGGAATTAAATGTAGTTTCTCATCAAGGAGAAGGGGCGAGTTTTTTTATTAGTTTTCCAATGAATGGATTGGAGGAGAAAGAATGATTACCGTTCTAATCATTGAAGATGATCCGATGGTGCAAGAAGTGAATAAGCAATTTGTCATGAAAATAGAAGGATTTAAAGTAATCGGAGTAGCAAGCAATGGGATGGAAGGTCTCCAAAAAATAAGGGAGCATTCACCCGATCTTGTTATTCTCGATGTGTTTATGCCAGAGCAGGATGGACT
>NZ_JBALOZ010000290.1:1237-5750 GCF_036965125.1 Bacillus sp. JJ1503 | reverse complement strand
CTGGTAAGAAAGGGACTGGCAAGAAAGGAACGGGTAAAAAAGGGACCGGCCATAACTGTTAAATATTTCTTGACTAGCAAGATTAAAAATCATTACCCGTGGTGATTTCTGTAGGGTCTTTTTCACGAAAATGTTATTTATTCATTTATTCGCTCTTTTGTCCATTGGTGGTACTGTGTACCTCGGTGGGAGCGAACACGATAGCCAATAGCGATAATCATTTCAATGTTATAAATTGAAGAAAAAAATTAGGATTCCTAATAAATCAAAACAGGCCTCTGTGTAACAAATGTCCATCAAATCAAATCAGCACCTCCCACAAGTAGTGGAATGGTGCTGTATCTGTTCTCAGAAAAACCGCATTTACTTATGATACTGTTCTACGTGACTATTCTAAGTGCGGAGTCCACATCTTTGGAACCGTCATCCTTTTTTCAATCTCCCCCGAATCACCCCGATAATGGCTGGCAGCACAGAAATGAAGATAATTGCTAAGAGAACCGTTGAAAAGTTGTCTTTGATAATTGGGATATTGCCAAAAAAATAGCCTAAGATCGTACAGATGCCTACCCATACTGCGGCACCAACCACATTATAAATCAAGAAATATCGGTAGTTCATCCTGCTCGCCCCTGCAATAAAAGGAATGAACGTGCGAATAAATGGCATAAACCGGGCGATCACAATTGTTTTTCCTCCATGCTTATTAAAGAAAGCCTCAGCTCTCATCATTTTATCTTGGTTAATCAATCTCCCCATTAAACTTCCATGTGAGATGGTTGTCCCTACTTTACTACCGATATGATAATTGACAGTATCCCCAATTATCGCCGCGAAAAAATAGACAAACAATAGTAAAAAAATGTTAAATGCCCCCATCGCGGCAAGAGCACCACTAGCAAACAATAAAGAATCACCCGGTAAGAAAGGGAAAATTACAATTCCCGTTTCCACAAATACGATTAAAAATACGATTCCATATGACCATCCGCCAAAGTTTTTGATGATTTCAACTAGATGTTCATCAATATGTAGGATGAAATCAATGATATTTTGAATTATTGTCAAATTTGTTCCCACTTTCATAGTTTTCTCATCAGGTAATCTGACTTAGTAATGTAGTCTTTTTCATTTTCACCTATATATGTTATCACAAAACACTTGAACTGCTCATCACTTAACGACTACGAGTTGTTCGAAACGGTAGATTCGAAAGAACACCAATGTATCCTATCTCATTATAAATTTAAAAGCTGTTAGCATGCCTTAGGAATACCATTTTTTCCATTTGTATTATTGATCTGCGACCAACTTACTTCACTTTCTTGTTAGATCCATATACATATAGTTTATTAACGGAAGATCGACAGTTAAAATACGAAATCACTTATAGAATATCTGAGTAAACTGGTTTATGGAGATTATATCCGAACATGCCTACTCCTTCGAAGATTTTTGAATAAAATAAGTTTTTTATTTATACAATAAGATAGGCTTATTATTTCTATTTCTATCTTTATTTAGAAAGGCAGCGGATCATGGATACTGTCATCTATTCATTACTTACCATCGCATACCTAATTCTATTCGCAGTAGTTGTCCTGTTAGCAAAATGGCACAGTTGGGCTGATATTGGAAATGTACTACTGATGGTTATTCTGGCTTTACTCTATGATAATGGGATCCTAGCACTGGGGAAATACATTGGAGAGGGAGACTTACTGAGGGCATTAAACCTAACCCGATACTATTTGCATGCCCTTATCACCCCCTTGCTCGTCCTATTTGCCTGGAATACTTTAGTAAAGGCAAATCTAAAATGGGCAAAAAAAGGCATCGTCCCATGGCTCGCTGTCTTATTGACACTTTGTTTGATTATCATTGAATTCGTTACAGTGGTCAGGGGAATTTCCCTAGAACCTACTATGAAGTATGGTGCCTTAAGCTATAAAAATGTAGGAGCAGGAAACTTTCCTCCCTTCATGATCATTGGTGTCTCTATTGTGTTAGTCGTCACATCAATTATGATCTGGATAAAGCAAAAATGGCCATGGTATTTTATCGGAACCTTGATTATGTGCCTCACACCAATGATCCACTTTTTAAAAACTGATGCCTTACATAATATAGCTGAATTCGTATTAATACTAGCCCTGCTTGCTACAAAGGCTTATCAAGATAAAAAAATATACAGTTGAAGGACTGGGAATGAAAAGTTCCCTCATAAAAAACAATAAAAATCCCAACCTTTGTTTAAAGTTGGGAAAAGTTAAAACTTCATTTACTTATGGTTCGGTTCACCCGCCATTAAACTAGCGGATTTTCAGATTCATATCTCTTGTCTACTTGTAATCATTTTTTGGTCCCTTATCCATTAAAACTTCTACCATATTTGAAGACCCCATCTTAAGTTTAGGCCTACACTCTGAGTTTTGCTTACTATAAAGCTCTAATGGACTAATAATAACTCCATTTGGCGTATTATGAAGTATTCCGGGCACACATGTATAAATTCGATCATTGTTATTTGCATTCTTGGAGGATATGGTAACGGAGGTTCCGCTATGATTATCTATACTCATGGATACCTTGTATCTGTAGAATGAGCCTGTTCCATTTGACTGAGCAGAATAAACCACAGGAACCACTGCGAGGATATCATCCGTTAACCTTAATTTAATTATTTCTGTCTTCGTTGACCAACCGCTTCTCCCAACATCCCCCATATGTTCCACTGCCCCGTTTCCATACCGGTAGAGGGGAGGTGTTCCCTCAGCCCCAAACATCGCTACATCTATCTGCTTACCATCCTTTGTATAGACTAAAGCATAAATATCATAATCTGTCCCAGTCTTCCAAGATACTGTAGCCGTAATCTCGGGTGTTTTCTCAATGATAACTGGCTTTTGGCCTTTTTCGAGACTTACCTTACCCTTTACCTTTTCAAGGCTTATCGTTGACAACGTGTTTTGACTATTATTATTTCCAGGAACAGTTAGGATCTTATCAGGTTCTTTTGGAGTTTGTTTTTGAATAGTTTTAGGTTCGGAAGGCTTGTTTTGCTCATCCGCTTCAACCTCAACACCGTAATTTTTACATAAACCTTCAAGACCAGAATCAAATCCGCGCCATACTGATCTTGCCTTTGTTTGGCCATTCCGTATATATAATTCTAATACTACTATTCCATTTTCATTTTTGAAGCTGGATGGGGTTAATTGGATTCTGTTATCATCGGTACATATCTCTGCCTTTAAATTCTTTACATTTGAAAAACCCTTGCTATTATCCTCAGTAAGCGTAATAGCTATTTTAGTAATACCTGCAGGGACTTTACTCATGTCAAAATTAATTTTATGTACTTTTGTATTACCTACATTCTCAGATGGTATAAGGGTAGCTACACCAGAAGAGCTCGTTGGTTGATTATAAAATATAATTCCGCTATCTCCTTGTACCTTATCTGAATCAGTTAAAAGAAAAGCTGTTAAGGATATATCTATCGAATTAGAAATTTCGTAGCTAACAGTAACATTCCCTTTTGGAGAACTTAAAACAGTGTTTGCTCCCATCTGAAGCAGTTGATTCATTTAAACCAATCCTTTCTTATCTATGCATTGATTACCTAACTCCAATTACGCCCTTAGCGTACAATCACAAAAAGCTGAGATTTACACGGCCTTTAATGGGACATGTTCTTGTCGCCCAGCATCAGTTGTCGTTATTCAAAATTCACCTGAATTCTCACGATTTCTGACCTCGTTCCGATCCGGATCGGCGGACCCCAGAAGCCAAAACCTTCTGTTACAATCGATTGCATGCTTCCTTTCTTAAGATGCCCCCATGCATTCTCATAAATTGAATCCGTAATTAAGTTACCTGGGAAAACTTGGCCATGGTGAGTGTGACCCGACAACATCAAGTCTATACCCGCTTTTTGAGCAATATCCAAGTCATATGGCTGATGGTCAAGCAGAATCACAGGTTTAGAAAGGTCAACCCCCTTCATGATCTGGTTCAATTCCAATCTATCGGGATCTCTGCGGTCTTTTCGCCCAATCAATGTAAGTTGGTCTTTTATTGTGACAGCTTCATCATAAAGTACGTTGATACCACTTCGCTCTATTGTATCAATTAATTCCTTCATCGTACCGTTATGCCGGTCATGGTTACCCAAAGTGGCATATACACCATAGGGGGCATGAAGCTCGGACAAAACCTCATCGATCCCCTGATCCACGAAAGGCTGAATATCATCGTCAATTAGATCTCCTGGCAATAGGATTATATCCGGTTCCATCCCATTGATTTCTTTAACTAGACGTTTCGCATGATCTTTACCAGACAGTAACCCAAAATGCGTATCCGCGGCCATTGCAATAGTTAGTGAATCAAGTGATGATGTACCTTGTTCTATCTGGATTGAAAAAGAACGAACAAGTGGATTATATGCATTATAAGTACCATAAATAAGGAAGGAAATCGTTAGAACCAATATCACTCTTCCTGCCCA
>NZ_JBALOZ010000290.1:0-1220 GCF_036965125.1 Bacillus sp. JJ1503 | reverse complement strand
TATCTTGCTGAGAAGTGTAATACCAGAAATACGACCCATAATGAAGGAAGCAGCTGAAATGGCTACTACCATGATGTAAAGTGTTTTAAACCTTCGTGATGATTTTTCCGGACGCAGCCAACGGTATCCACGCCAGCCGATATAATATACCAACCCGACATAGATTAATAGGGCGATGATACCTATAATCATAAACATTTTTCATTCTCCTAATCCACGAATGAGGTAATCCTGAAGTTACCCTAATAAGTAAATAATCTAGTTCTTTCATTTTGATTTATCAAGTAGTATTCAATTTCAGAGTTAATTAACTTTCGCCATTTCTCTCGGAAACGAATAACCTCTTCGGATATAGTTTTCAAGATTAATCCTCCATAAAAATTCCTAATTTAATAGTAACATGAATTAGAAAATGGGGGATATTGTAAATCATACAAAAGATTTTGGCTAGTAATTATGAAAAGGACGATTTCCAAATAAAATAGTAAAAAAACCTTTAATAAATTACAAGCCAAAAAGGACATCGTAGAAGGTAATGTTTTTTCTACTGATGAGGTTTCAGGGATGATTGAGCAGAGAGTCGAATAAAAAACAGGACTGTTTGTCAGCCCTGTCATTAACCAAATTACAATATATTGGGGGTTTTTCAGTTCCCTCGTTCAATAGTAGAATCATCTTCTTTAGATTGCTAAACTCTTTTATATAATGTCCTTACAAAGGGCATTTCGTTCCCTGCTTCTTTTACAATAATGCCTCAGCTTTTTTTGTAGCTTTTAGAAGTTTATCCGTCAATTGAAGCATTAACCTAATTCCTTTTTGACCATATCCAAATTGGTTTAAAGTTCCGATGATATATGCATCCATCACAGGGTGGTAAAACATAAACGAACCGGTAGAGCCGGCATTCCCCCAAGAGTTATACTTTGCTGGCATTAACACAGGAACCGTTTTTATGTTCATCACTCCATACCCATAATCAATTCCTAAAAAGAATTTACCCCAGTCACTTTTCATTTTTTCAAGAGTTTCTTTCTTTAGTATCTGACCATTCACTAATGCTTTCATGAACTTTAACAAGTCACCAGTAGTGGATACGACACCGCCGCCAGCATACAAAATGCTCAGGCTCTCATTATTGGTCATGTCTGTTTGACGAATATAAAACTTCGCTACTTCGTATGGACTCTTTTCTATTGGTTCAGTACGAGAGAAATGGGAGT
>NZ_JBALOZ010000289.1:0-8567 GCF_036965125.1 Bacillus sp. JJ1503 | reverse complement strand
AAGTAAAGCTAATTAAATTTTGATTGTTTAAATGCCATTATTCCGAAAATATGTTTCAGAATAATGGCATTTCAAGCTTAGGGAGGAGAATTTACTATGTCTCAGAGATTACTGCCAAATTTAAAGCTTAGCGAACAATTTTTAAAAGGAATTAAGTATTTATTTATTGATGGAGAATTTGTCCCTTCTGTAAGTGGAAAAACATTCGATACAGTTAATCCAGCGACAGAAGAAGTAATTGCTACCGTATGTGCAGCGCAGGAAGAGGATATCGAGTTAGCTGTAAAGGCGGCTCGAAAAGCATTTGAAACAGGACCTTGGCCAAAGTTAAGTGGGTCAGAACGAGCAAACCTGTTATTAAAATTAGCGGATCTAATTGAAGAAAATAAAGAAGTACTGGCGCAACTTGAATCTCTTGATAATGGAAAGCCATATATCCGTGCTTTAGAAGATGATATACCAGGAGTGGTAGATTATTTCAGATACTATGCCGGATGGGCGACGAAGTTTTACGGACAAACAATTCCGTATTCACCTGAATATGTTACTTATACACGACATGAGCCTATCGGTGTTGTTGGTGCAATTGCGCCTTGGAATTTCCCTTTAATGTTAGTTGCGTGGAAATTAGGTGCAGCTCTTGCAACTGGATGTACAGTAGTGCTAAAGCCAGCTGAACAAACACCTTTAACAGCACTATACTTTGCAGAATTAGTTAAGCGTGCTGGTTTTCCGGATGGAGTAGTAAATATCGTTCCTGGCTTTGGAAATATCGCTGGAGAAGCCATTCTTAACCATAAAGACATTGATAAGATTTCCTTTACAGGCTCTACTGTAACGGGTAAGCACATTATGAAAAGGGCTTCCGAAACAGTTAAAGATATTACATTAGAGCTTGGAGGTAAGTCTCCAAACATTATTATGGAAGATGCTAATCTAACTAAAGCAATTCCAGGTGTTTTCAATGGAATTATGTATAACCATGGACAAAATTGTAGTGCTGGTTCCCGGATTTATGTACACAGAAAACATTTTGAAGATGTAGTGAATCAGTTAGCTAGTCTTGCAAAACATGTAAAACTTGGTGATGGTATAGACCCTGAAACGGAGATGGGGCCACTTGTATCGAAACAACAGCAGGAACGAGTGTTGAATTACATTGAAAAAGGAAAAGCAGAAGGTGCTCAAATTGTTGCAGGTGGCGGAAAAGGGCTTGAAAAAGGATACTTTGTTGAACCAACCATTATTGTCAATGTAACAGAGGAAATGACCATAGTAAAAGAAGAGATTTTTGGACCAGTTGCCGTTGTTCTTCCGTTCGACACAATTGATGAAGTAGTGGAACGGGCAAATAATTCGGATTATGGCTTGGCAGCTGGAATATGGACTGAAAATGTAAAAACAGCGCACAAAGTATCAAATAAATTAGCAGTCGGGACAGTTTGGGTGAACTGTTACGGACTCGAGCCTGCTGAGACTCCTTTTGGGGGTTACAAGCAGTCTGGAATTGGACGTGATAACGGTTCTTACGCTCTAGAGAACTTTACTCAAGTAAAGACAATTTGGATTAGTTTGGAAGATTAATTTTACACTATTAATAAGCGAAAGGACTAGCAAATAAATCATCTGCTAGTCCTTTTTTAGTTAATCACTCCCAAACTTTTGTATACTGAGCAAAACAATGTTGCAAAGGAAGCTATAGTAGAAAATCTACTGAATAGTTTATTTAAACTAATGAGAAGGATAAAGTAAAGTATTAGAATATTAAATATAATAGATATATAAATCAATACTGATAACTGTATCTGTAGGGCTATTTTTTTTATGGAGGTTAGTAGCATGCATTATGATGTAATTTTAATTGGAGCAGGTTCAATGGGGATGGCAGCAGGTTATTTTTTATCAAAGAGTGGAAAAAGAACTCTATTAATAGATTCTTTTAATCCACCACATAACAAGGGGAGTCACCATGGAGACACTAGAATTATTAGGCATGCTTATGGAGAAGGGGAAGAGTATGTTCCGTTAGCTCTCAAAGCCCAAGAATTATGGCATGACTTAGAGAATGATACTGGAAAACAATTGTTTCTCCAGACAGGAGTTCTCAACGTTGGTAATGAAAAATCAGATTTCATCCAAAACATCATCTCTAGTTCAAAGAGATATACGCTGCCACTTGATGTTCTAGATTCAAGTGAAGTGAATAAGCGTTGGTCTGGTATCGCTTTACCTAACGATTTCGTTGGGTGTTTTGAACCAACATCAGGAGTGCTAAAATGCGAGGAATGCATTGAAGCATACCGGGAGCTTGCTGAGCTGCACGGAGCTTCCATCTTAACAAACAGTAAAGTGAAAGAAATAGTAGTTCATGACAAAAAAGTAACAGTCAAGACCGAGGACCAGACTTTTTATTCTGAGGCATTAGTCGTTTCAGCAGGGGCATGGTCAAGTAGTCTCCTTTCCATGTTAGATTTGAACCTTCCTCTTAAACCGGTTAGAAAAACATTTGCATGGTTCGAAGCCGATGAACACTTATATAATCATCGGGATTTTCCAGCTTTTGCATTTGAGACATCTCAAGGCCTTTATTATGGCTTTCCAAGCATCAATGGTTCTGGATTAAAGGTAGGTCGTCATGATGGAGGGGAAGAAATAAATCCAGATGAATTCATACTAGGATTTGGTGAAATAGAAGAAGATGAAGCAGATTTAATACAATTTTTGAATGCCTATATGCCTTCTAAACTAAAATTAAAGTATGGTAAAACATGTATGTATACACTTACCCCTGATGAAAATTTTATTATCGATTTGCATCCTACATATCCAAACGTGGCTATTGCATCGGGTTTCTCAGGGCATGGCTTTAAATTTAGCAGTGTTGTTGGTCAGATTATAAGTGAATTAATTATTTCTGGGAAGTCAGAACAAAACATTTCGCCATTTTCAATCAATAGATTTAAAGAGAACTGCTTTACTAGCTAATAGAAATATTTTATCCTTCCCATTAGGGAGTGATTCTGGAGCAACATAACTTTTATTAAACCGATACTTAAATCTATTAGATATGAATCCATTTTGATCAATCTTTTTATCAAAATGGATTCTTTTTTCAGTAAAATACTGATTTGTGAAGTGTTTTTTAAAAAAAATTTGCCTAGCATAGGTGAAGACTCAAGGGTTCAAGTCCTGAACTGTGAAGGAAGTAGTAATGGTAGAGTGGGTAAATACTAAAACAAAAGTCGCTTTCTTTGATTTATCTAAAAATTAGAGTTACAATTATCTCTAATTAAAAATAATTTAATTCAAAGCACTTAGCCAATAATACGAACTCAGGGGGAATGCATTATGGAAAGACTATCAGAAAAAGTTGCTGTCATTACAGGTGGAGCAGGTGGTATTGGCAAAGTAGTAGCAGAAAGATTTCTAAAAGAAGGAGCTAAAGTGGTTTTAGTAGATTTATTTGAAGAATCCCTTCTTAAAGCAAAAGATGAACTAGCCTCACTTGGTGAAGTTCTTACAGTTCAAGCGGACGTTTCAAAAGAATCGGATGTAGAAAACTATGTTAAAAAAGCACTTGAACACTTTGGGAAAATCGATGTATTCTTTAACAATGCCGGAATCGAAGGAAAAGTAGCACCTCTTGTGGATCAAAAAATTGAGGATTTCGATAAAGTAATCAGCGTCAATGTACGTGGAGTATTTTTAGGATTGAAATATGTTCTACCAGTTATGACTAAACAAGGCTATGGCAGTGTTATCAACACTTCATCTGTTGCAGGACTAGAAGGTAGTCCGGGAGTATCACCTTATATTGCTTCAAAGCATGCAGTAGTGGGATTAACAAAAGCATCCGCAATAGAAGTAGCAAATGCTAATGTACGTGTGAATTCAATTCATCCATCTCCTGTTAACACAAGAATGATGCGTTCTTTAGAAGATGGATTGAATGTAGAACAAGAAGATTTAGCAAAGGCTATTCCATTAGGACGTTACGGTGAACCAAGTGATATTGCTAATTTAGTACTGTTCCTTGCTTCTGATGAAAGTTCATTTATCACAGGAGTTCAGTATAGAGTTGACGGTGGAATGGGAGCGTAAGATTTCAGCAAAACATTCTAAGCTTGAGGTTGTCTGTTTTAACTTTTGATGAAAAAATAAATATGGGGTAGTTTATAGATATATAAAGAGCGTGTTTTGATCAATCTTTTTTCAAAACGCGCTCTTTTCTTTTGTTCAATTATTTCATTTTTTAATTGAATTCTAAAGGGTACTTTTGAAAAGCAAATAGTACAACAGGTTTATTATTTGATAAATGAAATATGGAATGATAAAATTTGAATAAACATTAAACCGAGTAAATATATATGTTTTATAAGCTTTGTTTTTTTATATATAAATAATAAATTGTCTTTTAGAGGAGGAGTTTTTTAATGAGTAAGGTACCATTAATAGTAACAACAGAATGGCTGGCAGAAAGATTGAATGATCCTAATTTAAGATTACTGGATGCGACAACATTTTTAAAACATCCTGAGAAAGATGGATATTATGATGTGTGGTCGGGTAAAGAAGCTTATGAAAAGGGGCATATTCCTGGAGCAGTTTTTGCTGATCTATATAATGAATTTTCTGATCCTGATTCGGAATTTACCTTTACTGCTCCTTCTCGTGAAAGATTTGTACAAAAGATTAGTGAACTTGGTGTAGAAGAAGGGACTTATGTAGTGATTTATGATCAGGGAGCGATTGTAAATGCACCTGTTATTGCATCCCATTGGGCTTCCCGTCTTGCGTGGCAATTACGTTACGAAGGTTTTGAGGATGTTGCCGTTCTTGATGGAGGTTTTCCAAAATGGCTGGAGGAAAAACGCCCTGTTACAGCCGAACCTGGTTCCTATCCAAAAGGAAATTTCACTGGGGTAAGAAGACCAGAATTATTTGTTACAAAGGAAGAGGTTCTGAAAGCTATTAATGATGAGGATGTGATTATCATTGATAGTTTGACAGAAGCACATTATAACGGAGAAGTAAATACGTACGGAAGGCGCGGTCATATCCCAAGTAGTGTCAACGTATTCTTTGGTTCACATTCTAATTCAGAAACAAAAGAGCTTTATGATGAGGAAAATCTTCGCAAAAAATTCGAAGAAATTGGAGCACTCGAACCAAACAAGAAAGTAATTACGTATTGCGGCAGTGCTATTGCAGCTACTTGGAATGCTCTAATTTTAAATAAACTTGGGCAAAAAAATGTAGCTATCTACGATGGCTCTTTGACAGAATGGGCAAAAGATCCGTCATTGCCACTCGAAACTAAGTAAGGTATTAATTAAAAAAGGGTAGTTGAAAGAGCATCTGCTTAGGAAATAGCAGATGCTCTTTTTTTTCGGGTTCTTCTTATAAATCAGCTTTAGCTCCCGTGATGAAATTGATCCTTTTTTGAAATACTCGTTCCATAAATATGGGAAAGAACATTTATAAAGGCTATAATGGATCATTTATTATAACCCAAGTGTTTTTTGTGAAGTCAGTAACTCCTTTCAATCCTATAGAGGAAAATTATGCTGAAGCTTTAAAATTTATTTCGTTAATGTGAATAATATGTAAAAACTGTTGAATTTTAGGTCAGTAATCATATAATGGAATTGTTGCGAGTAAAAACACTTATTTTTTGTACAGAAAAGAAATTTTATGTAATTTATCCTCTTAGAAAATACTCAATAAAAATCTTCTAGTAATTATCAACCCAGTTATATTCATTATCATACTTCTAGGCTTTCTGCACAACGTCATTCCTTTTGTTTCAACTTGAAAAGAGTTTTTTCAAGGATTGTTATTGTCAAAGTTAAGAAAAGAGTTAACTTTAAATCCAAGATTTTCCCAAGAAATAAAATTCTATTTTCAGGAGGTAATGAAGATGGCTAAACGCCCAATCTCTATTCCAGAAAACCCAGTATCAATGTTTTTATTCAATAATACACAGTCTGCTCATATTTGGCTTGTCATCCGTTTGTATGTCGGTTATGCGTGGATAAATGCAGGGTGGCATAAAGTTACTGACGATAATTGGACAGGAAATAACGCAGGTGCTGCAGTTCAAGGTTTTGTTAAAGGAGCATTAGCAAAGGCTGAGGAAGGAAAAGACGTTACAGGCTGGTATGCAATGTTTTTAGAAAATATTGTCCTCCCAAACGCTTCTACATTCGGTTATCTCGTAGCCTACGGAGAAGTGCTAGTAGGATTAGGATTAATTTTTGGCTTATTAACTGGTATTGCCGCTTTTTTCGGTTCGTTGATGAATGTCAGCTTCCTGTTTGCAGGGACACTTAGCACAAATCCACTTTTATTTATTTTGGCTACTTGGTTAGTAATGGCATGGAAAGTCGCTGGTTGGTACGGGTTAGATAGGTGGGCGCTACCTTATTTAGGTACACCGTGGAATAAAGGCACTTCTATTATGAAATCTTCTATCAATAAGTCAAACTAAAATTGATTGAAGAATCACAATAAATAATGTGCTTTTGTGGCTAGAAGTAGGGAGTTTAAAGGTGGATTTATTTACCGAAATTTAAAAACTTGTCCTAGGAACAACTCTTGTTATTTTATTGCCGAAATAGGGATTTACCCTTAATAAAATTAACAAACTAGCTGTTAAAAATGTGAATATATAGTTATAAAAATACAAATAAAACTCAGACAATACTCACCTTGCTTCGGCACGGTGAGTATTTTTTATCCGTAAAGTAGGCCAAACGGAGCCTATTCAAAGAAGCATATCACCAAGTTCGAGCTGACACAGGGGAGAACTTGCTAGCGCAGTTCTCTATAATTAATGCTACGAAATTGCCATTGATCTCTATTCAAGTTAATAGAAGATTGATAGTAAAAAAAGTGAAAAAGTAAGGGGGGGGGCGTTGATCAAATGGAATTTGAATGATTTTATTTGCTAAATGAAAAGAATTAGATGTTTTTATGATAATATTAGAACTATTCAAAAATTTATGAGGAGGGGGAAGAATGGTAGCTGAGACAAATATTCTAGAGTTGAAGATGGCTATTAAAAACTTTTTTAATCTGTTTCCGGTTAATTGCGAACTAGTATTACCTAATAGTGAATCTATTGCGATACCTACTCAATGTCAGATTGTTCCTAAAGTAAAAAAGACAGGGATTAATGCATTCGTGAAAAGTAAAGATGAAAGTAGTATATGCGCTTCCTGTTCTTTTAAAGATAACTGTCAGGTAACTGCGGCAAGTTTTACACCTATTATACTTAATCAGAGAGTGATAGGTTTTATTTTAATTACGCCGATTAATGGACAGGAAGATTGGTTAATTGACAATATTAATAGGATAGAAGGTCAGTTGGTTATATGTAGTGAGTGGATTAGCCTCAAACTTGAAAATGCAGAATTAAAAGAGGAAAACATTTCATTTAAAGAGGAAATGAATGGAGTTTTCTCATGTTTGAATGAAACTATCATATTGGTTGGACAGGATGGAATCATCCATAACATTAGCAACTCATTATGTTCAAAGTTAAAAAAAGAAAAAACAGAGTTAATTGGATTAAATATTAAAGAACTATTAATTGATTCGGACTGGACTAAAATCTCCAAGACAAGATCTCAGCAGGATCTAAAAATAACATTAAAAGCAAATTATTCGAATGAAAAACAGGAAAATTACTTAGTGAAAATTAAACCTCTTTTGACATCCGGACGGATTACGTCCTACCTTTTACAATTATCCCCTGTATTAAAGCAAAAAGAGAAGATAAATGAACAAAGGGTTCTTTACTCGTTTCATGATGTAAAAGGTACGAGTGCATCTATCCAAGGTGTGATTGAAATTTCAAAGCGTGTAGCACCAAGTGATACAACTGTTTTATTAAGAGGGGAGAGTGGTACCGGAAAGGAGGTATTTGCACAATCAATCCATAGTGCAAGTAAAAGAAAAGACGGACCGTTTATTGCTTTAAATTGTGCAGCTATACCAGAGACGCTTTTAGAAAGTGAATTATTTGGCCATGTAAAAGGGGCTTTTACAGGTTCAAATACAGATAAACCTGGACGATTTGAACTCGCTAATCAGGGAACGATTTTTCTTGATGAAATCGGAGATCTCCCCCTTCAACTTCAATCAAAATTATTAAGAGTTGTGCAAGAAAGGAAAATTGAAAGAATTGGAGATACAAAAAGCACCCCAGTAAATGTAAGGATTATTACTGCCACTCATCGAAATCTTGAAGAACTTGTTTCTAATGGCCAATTTAGAGAAGACTTATACTATCGGCTTAATGTCATTCCTATTACAATTCCTCCTTTACGAGAGAGACAAGAGGATATTCCTATTATGATTGAGTACTATTTAAAGTCACTTTCAAAACAGTTATCACGATCCCCTAAGAGATTATCGAAAGAGGTATATGAGATATTACTAGACTATCACTGGACAGGAAATATAAGAGAGCTTCAAAATGTAGTACATCATTTTGTTCAGCTAGAGATTGGTGAATTAATTACTATTAATAGTTTACCGAAATATATTAGAGATCTTTATCA
>NZ_JBALOZ010000288.1:0-3847 GCF_036965125.1 Bacillus sp. JJ1503 | reverse complement strand
TTAATAAAAATAACGTTGCTAAACTGCAACGTTATTTTTATTAATATGGTCATTATAGCGAGCTCCAACACTTTGTCTCTATAATGCGACACGTCTCGTTATTGCGACACTTATTGATGCCTTAACAAACTATATTTCTCCATTTTTCGATATAGGCTAGCTCTATGTATGCCAAGCATTTCTGCCGCTTCAGTTCGATTCCCTTCACTGGCCTTTAATGCCCGGATGATTGCCGCTTTTTCAGCCCTTTCCAATTCCTCTTCAAGAGAGAAGGATGAAACTGAAACATCTGTATGCCTTTCAACATGGTCTAATAAATAAGGGGGAAGGTGCTCTAAACAGATTTCCGGACCATTATCTGCGATATGAAGAGCACGCTCAATGACATTTTGCATTTCTCTCACGTTACCACTCCACTGATAACGACGAAATAAATCCTCTACATTAGGGTGAAAGCCACTTATGCTTTTACCAAGCTCATTATTTAATTGACCCAAAATAAGATGCGCCGTAGTAATGATATCTTTGCCTCGCTCCCTCAAAGGTGGAATCGTAATATGAATCACATTTAGGCGGTAATAAAGGTCTTCTCGGAACTCTTCATTTTTAACCATTTCCTCTAACGGACGATTTGTTGCTGAAATTAACCTGATATCAATCTGATTAGTCTGACTGCCGCCAATTCTTTCAATTTCTTTTTCCTGTAAGACTCGTAATAGCTTTACCTGCATATTGAGAGGCATATCGCCGACTTCATCTAGAAATAAAGTTCCACCCTGGGCTTGTTCAATCTTTCCGGGTTTTCCGCCCTTTTTCGCTCCCGAAAATGCCCCCTCCTCATAACCAAAGAGCTCAGATTCCAATAAATTATCTGGTATAGCGGCACAATTAAGGCTTATAAACGGTCCATCAGAACGGTTACTGGCTTCATGAATTGCATGAGCAAACAATTCCTTTCCTGTTCCACTTTCTCCTCGAATCAATACCGTTGAGCGACTAGTAGCCACTTTCAATGCTAAATCCTTTACTTCTTTCATTCGCTCATGCTCGCCTATAATCTGGTCAAACGAATATTTGGATCCTCTCACTTTTTTCAATTCCGGTTTATAAAAGTCCTGCATGCTTTCAGTTACGTTTAGGCGCTGAACTAATGTTTTTAACTCGTTAATATCCGTATATAAAACCTTACCTATAGCCCCAACAACCTCCCCCTCTTTCCAAATAGGGGTACGCATGACAATAATACTTTTATCCTTTACTATCATAAATGAGCCAATTTCTGATTGCCCCGTTTTCACAACAATATGCATACGTGTATTTTCAATTACTTTTTTGACGTGCTTGCCAATCACATCTTCAACTCTAACCCCGAGGAACTCACCGTAAGTTTGATTCATCATTGTTATTAGCCCCTGTTTATCAATCATGATAACCCCGTCATATAACAGTTCTATAATTTCCTTTAATTGTTCTACCTCTTTTTCCTTTTGATCAAGCAGATTATGGGTATGTTTTAATTCTGGTATTTCATGAAAAACAGAAATGGCCCCAATAAGCCGACCATCCTTATATATAGGAGATTGATTTGCAACAACAACCCGACCTTGGATAAGTTGCTGTATATTGACAAGTGTAACTTCGTCCAACAAAACTTGATGCAGGGTTGAATCTTCTATAATGCTGGTAATATGCTTATTTAGCATCTCTTTTTCAGACATACCAATAAGATCACATCCTGATGTATTACACATGATAATCTTACCGTCTCGATCCACTATGATGACACCGTTATAAATCCCCTCAACAATCTCAGTCCATCCTTGTGAAATGTGACGATTAATCACGCCTAACCTCTCCTTTTGATCCTCTATCAAAAATTTGTATGGTCCATACTTATTCGACAAAAACCAGAATCTTCCTTCAAATAAAGCCTAAGCTCTGTTTAGTTAGCTTTGCCGTGTACTTTTGCATGACGCTGCGCTACAACATCCGGATTATTACACACCATATTCTTGTTAGGATAGCACCCTTTCGAATAACGGAAATAAAGGGCAAATAGCTGGTTCCATTATTTATTGGAACCAGTTTTTGATTGTCAAATTAGTGCTATTATGACTAGTTAACTTCTGATCGGGTAATTTTACCTTTCCTTGAAATCGTTGTAAATGTATTTACAACGTAAGGATTACTAAAAATAAAAAGCTCAATTTCTCAGTAAAATTGAGAAATTTGGGCTTTTTCGTTACTCCATTAAAGCACCTTGAAAAGCAACTGGATTAAGCTTCGAATTTCTCTTCAGATTAACCAAATATTCTTCTTAAACCTATTCAACAAAAATGTGCGTACTTTAAATTTTATATTTTATGAAGTATTATTAGTTTAGCGAATAAAAAACTAAATATTTTTTATATTCATACTACTAGGCATTAAATTTGTTACGTGAAAAAATCACCAGATCATCTAATAACAAATGATCCCATCATTTTTATCATCGTTCGAAAAGGGAAAAAGAGAGTTTTTGGCGATATCATTTATTGGAAATTAGGAACTAATTAGATATTTCCTATTTTTATTTAATAAAATAAAAAGGAGTGACTATAGTGAAATCACAAGTTATTCAATCTTTTGGGAAACCATCTATATTTCAATTTAAAGAGATTTCAGAACCTGAACTGAAACCTGGACATGTACTTATTCAAGTAAAGGCTACAAGTGTAAATCCTATTGATACGAAAGTCCGTGCTGGTGCAGTTCCAGCCGTTGCACCCGAGTTTCCAGCAGTATTACATGGAGATGTGGCAGGGATAGTATCTGCAGTGGGTGAAGGAGTAACCGAGTTTAACATTGGCGATGAAGTGTTTGGATGCGCGGGTGGATTTAGAGGGACTCACGGCGGTGCACTTGCAGAGTTTATGCTTGCAGATGCTGATTTACTTACTCATAAGCCGAAAAATTTGACGATGGAAGAAGCTGCGGCTTTACCATTAGTTTCTATTACCGCTTGGGAAGCGTTATTTAATCGAGCAAGGCTTATTCCTGGACAAGATATATTGATCCATGGAGCCACTGGAGGTGTTGGACACATTGCCATTCAACTAGCCAAATGGGGAGGAGCAACAGTCTATACAACTGCCTCTTCGCAAGAAAAGCTGGAGATTGGCACACGCCTTGGTGCTGATGTAGCGATTAATTATCGAGAAGAAACCGTTCAAGACTATGTACAAAAATATACAAAAGGAAAAGGATTTGACATCGTGTTTGACACAGTTGGTGGTGAAAACCTTGATCGCTCTTTTGAGGCGGCAGCAGTACATGGAACGGTAGCCGCTATTGCTACTCGTTCGACTCATGACCTCTCCCCCGTGCATTCGAAGGGACTTTCTCTTCATGTTACCTTTATGTTGTTGAAGATATTAAACAAGGACATGCATAAACATTATGGAGAAATTTTGAAGAAGGTTGCTAGTTTGGTTGAGGAAGGGAAGATGCGTCCACTATTGGATTCAAACACTTTTACCTTTGATGAAGTTTCAAAAGCCCATGAGTACATGGAGTCAGGCAAAGCGGTAGGAAAAATTGTTTTAAAAAATTGTTGGTAATACTATTGCAAATTTGTAATGCCTTAACAACTTTACGTTCATTTAAAGAGTAGATGGACATTAGAATCTGTATAAGATTCTCTATGTACCGTCTGCTTTTAATTTTAATTACCGTAAAAAAAGATGTTGTTCAATTTTATCGCCCAATTCATTGAGAAGAGCGCATTTCTAACTAAAGAATTGCGCCCATTTGTGGAAGTTCAAGATTGTGATTACTGCCTTTTGCTTGTTAATACTAATTTTAATGA
>NZ_JBALOZ010000287.1:0-1661 GCF_036965125.1 Bacillus sp. JJ1503 | reverse complement strand
CTTCATTTTCTTTACTTACGGATAAATCTGTAATAAATAGAAATGTTTCCTTGCTATCGTTTTCTAAAAACCATTCCACTTCACGGTCTAGACCCGATACGGAATTGTAGCGAACCTTTACTTGCTTATCAAATGCAAGCTTCGCCAATATTCCACATCCAACCCCGTCCAAGTCATTATGTGATAATAGTTTGTACATGATCCTCACCTCTGAACGTAGTATGGTTTGCATTTGGAAAAATTATAAATAATTATTAATTTCTTTAGTAATCAAGTCTATTATTTCCTCATAATAAGATTGTTCATGCGGAACAAAGTCTTTTCTCCTTACCTGCTTCTGAACGGTTATTTTTTTTCCAAACTGATTAATTTCGAAACCTTCTATCGTAATTTCATCACACTCTCGTAGCAAAAGCCTTGAAAAGTCTTGAAATTCAACTTTAACAATTCCTGCTACTTCTTCTTTTTGCAAAATGTACTCATTAATAGAAAATCGACTCTTATATAAAAAAACATGTGCAATTTCATTATCAATAAATTCATCTCTAGTATGGCTGTATTTAATAATACCTAAAGGAACCAACTCATTATATGTGACGTTAATCCCTAATTCCTCTTTTATTTCCCGAACACCATCTTGAATTGTTTCCTGTGCTAAAATATGCCCAGCTGCTGTAATATCTAAATAATTGGGATAATCTTTCTTTAACGCACTTCTTTTTTGCAGATAAATATAATGTACCCCATCATCTTCACTTATGAACCAACAATGAAATGTTTCATGCCAATATCCTGCTCGATGTACTTCCTCCCGTGAGGCAACTCCTATAGGATTTCTTTGTTGATCAAATATGTTTAGTAATTCTTGTTCCATCTCTTTCTCCTTAGCCTAGGTTTCTTTACCTGAATTTTCCTACTAAAATGATTATATCTATTAATTTAGAAACATTACATTAATTTCCCTTAGATATAAATAAATTAAACACTAATTTTCCCTAACTATGATAATATTGGAAAAAAATACATTTTTATAATAATAAGAAAGGTGGATTTACATGAATTATTCTATCCGGACTATGACGCTCGATGATATTCCACAGGTACAAAATGTAGCTAAATCAAGCTGGAATCATACATATGAAGGAATAATCCCAAGAGACATCCAAGATAATTTCTTAAAATCGGCTTATAACGATGAAATGATGAAAAGAAGATTGGAGCATTCCTATTTGTATGTTGCTGAAATAGAGGGCGCAATTGTAGGTTTTGCCAATTATTCTCCTATTAAGGAGCATGGAGAGGTTGAGCTTGGGGCCATTTATCTTTTGCCAGAATATCAAGGAAAAGGCATTGGAACAGCTTTGCTCCGTGAAGGGCTTCATCATATTGAAGGAATTAATGAAGTTTATATAAATGTAGAAAGAGATAATCATATTGGCAGAAATTTTTACGATGCCAAAGGTTTTACAGTAGTATCTGAATTTGATGACAACTTTGACGGTCATATTTTGAAAACCGTTCGAATGGTTCTAAAAAAACTAGATTGATATATGATTTTTTTAAAAAAAGCTCGCCTTTTTAGCGAGCTTTTTCACGATACTAATTTCAACCCAATTGCTGCACCAAGAACCATGCTAATAAATAATAGCCTTTTCCAACCC
>NZ_JBALOZ010000286.1:0-6538 GCF_036965125.1 Bacillus sp. JJ1503 | reverse complement strand
AATTAGGAGGAATGAATATGTCATCATTTGCGTATAAAAGAATATTCGTCATCGTCATGGATTCTGTAGGGATTGGTGAAGCGCCTGATGCAGAAAAATTTGGGGATATCGGTGCAGATACACTAGGTCATATTGCAGATAAAATGAATGGACTAAAGATGTCGAACATGGCAAAGCTTGGTCTTAGTAATATCCGTGAAATTAAAGGAGTTAAAAAAGCTGAAAATCCGCTTGCTTTTTATACAAAAATGCAGGAAGCGTCGAATGGAAAGGACACAATGACAGGTCACTGGGAAATAATGGGCCTAAATATTCAAACTCCATTTCAAGTTTTTCCTAATGGCTTTCCAGAAGAGCTCATATCCGAATTAGAATCACGTACAGGAAGAAAGGTGATTGGCAATAAACCAGCAAGCGGAACGGAAATTATTGTAGAGCTTGGGGAAGAGCATATGAAAACAGGGGCTCTCATCGTTTATACTTCAGCTGATTCCGTTTTGCAAATTGCGGCCCATGAAGAAATTATTCCGATTGAGGAGCAATATCGGATTTGCAAAATTGCCCGCGAATTAACTTTAGATGAAAAATATATGGTCGGCAGAGTGATTGCCAGACCTTTTACTGGCAAGCCAGGAAATTTCCAAAGAACTTCTAATCGTCATGATTATGCGCTAAAGCCATTTGAACGGACAGTTATGTCTGAGCTAAAGGATGCAGGATTGGATGTTATTGCGATTGGAAAAATTTCCGATATATTTGATGGAGAAGGGGTAACTGAATCACTGCGCACGGTTTCAAATATGGACGGCATGGATAAGTTATTGCAATCATTCGATATGGATTTTACAGGCTTAAGCTTCCTTAATCTTGTTGATTTTGATGCACTTTATGGACATCGGCGTGATCCAATAGGCTATGGCAAAGCGCTTGAAGAATATGACGAGCGCCTTCCTGAAGTATTTGCCAAAATGCAAGAGCATGATTTATTAATTATTACAGCAGATCATGGAAACGATCCCGTCCATCATGGAACAGATCATACGAGAGAATTTGTGCCACTCTTAGTTTATGAAAAAAATATGGAAGAAGGTAAAGAGCTTCCGATTAGGAAAACCTTTGCGGATATCGGTGCTACCGTTGCAGAAAATTTCCAAGTTAAAATGCCAGCAAATGGAAGAAGTTTCTTAACAGAATTAAAATAGGAGGAAAAGTGAAAATGGATTATCAAAAAATTCAGCAGGCTGCACAATTTTTAAAAGGAAAATATAAGCAGCAGCCATTAATTGGCCTTATTCTTGGTTCAGGATTAGGTGTATTAGGAGATGAAGTAGAAGACGCCTTAAAAATTCCATACAATGAAATTCCTAATTTTCCAGTTTCCACGGTAGAAGGCCATGCAGGAAATCTAGTCTTTGGCTTATTAAATGGAGTTCCCGTTGCAGTTATGCAAGGCCGTTTTCACTATTATGAAGGATATAGCTTCGATAAAGTAACATTTCCGGTAAGAGTCATGAAGGAGCTTGGAATTAAGCAATTAATTGTGACTAATGCTGCCGGCGGAGTAAATGAAACATACTCGCCGGGGGATTTAATGCTTATTTCTGATCACATTAATAACATGGGGAATAATCCATTAATTGGTCCAAATGATTCTCAGATGGGGGTACGTTTTCCTGATATGTCAGAAGCATACTCTAAAGAGCTGAGAATGCTTGCAAGAAAAATGGCCGAAAAATTAAACTTGTCCATTCAAGAAGGTGTGTATGTTGGAAATACAGGCCCGACCTATGAAACTCCTGCTGAAGTCCGCATGCTCCGTACTATGGGCGGGGATGCTGTAGGAATGTCAACCGTTCCTGAGGTAATAGTGGCAAGGCATGCAGGATTGAAAGTGCTCGGAATTTCATGTATTTCGAATATGGCAGCCGGAATCTTAGATCAGCCGCTTAACCATGAAGAGGTTATTGAGACTACAGAGAAAGTGAAGACTCATTTTCTGCAGTATGTAAAAGAAATTGTCGCAGAGATGGGAACAAAAAATTAATTTTACCAAATTAAACTTTCGCATTACCCATGAAATTATGAAAACGGATCGGTGATTAAAAATGAGAATGATTGATATTATTGAAAACAAACGAGACGGAAAAGAGCTTTCTTCTGAAGAAATTCAATTTTTCATTCAGGGATATACGGATGGATCTATTCCTGACTATCAAGCAAGTGCCCTAATGATGGCGATTTATTTTCAAGATATGACTGAAAAGGAAAGAGCCGATCTAACTATGGCTATGGTACAGTCAGGGGATCAAATCGATTTATCAAAAATTGAAGGAATAAAGGTAGATAAGCATTCAACGGGTGGAGTTGGGGATACAACAACGCTAGTATTAGGACCACTCGTTGCAGCGGTAGGCGTTCCCGTAGCAAAAATGTCTGGCAGAGGTCTCGGACATACGGGCGGAACGATTGATAAGCTGGAATCAGTCAATGGTTTCCATGTGGAACTGGAGAACGAAGAGTTTATAAATCTTGTCAATACAAATAAAATTGCTGTCATTGGACAAAGCGGGAATTTAACACCTGCTGATAAAAAGCTATATGCTCTTCGTGATGTAACGGCTACAGTGAATAGCATTCCGCTAATCGCAGGCTCCATTATGAGTAAAAAAATCGCGGCTGGTGCGGATGCCATTGTTCTTGATGTCAAAACCGGCGCCGGAGCTTTCATGAAAACACTTGATGACTCAAGGGAGCTCGCAAAGGCGATGGTTCAGATTGGTAACAATGTTGGCAGAAATACAATGGCAATCATATCTGATATGAGCCAGCCGCTCGGGTATGCAATCGGAAATGCATTGGAAGTGAAGGAAGCTATTGATACGCTTAAAGGGGAAGGTCCAGAGGATTTAACTGAACTATGCCTGACTTTAGGAAGCTATATGGTTTATTTAGCTAAAAAGGCTAATACACTGGAGGAAGCACGTACCATGCTGGAGGGTGCCATAAAGGATGGGACTGCATTAAATGTCTTTAAAACCTTTTTAACCGCGCAAGGCGGGGATGGGGCCGTTGTAGATAATCCAGACATGCTTCCACAGGCGAAGTATACTTTTGAACTGGAAGCAACGGAAGATGGCTATGTATCTGAAATGGTCGCAGATGAAATTGGAACAGCGGCTATGCTTCTTGGAGCGGGAAGAGCAACGAAGGAGTCTGTTATCGATCTTGCTGTTGGTCTAATTCTTCGCAAAAAAATTGGCGACCAAGTAAAAAAAGGCGATTCGCTCGTAACCATTTATAGTAACTTCGAAAATATTTCAGAGATTACAAAAAAGCTATATGAGAATATAAGGATATCTGAGAATAAAGTAACCCCACCAGTATTAATTCATGAAGAAATATCTGAATAAGAACTGAAAAATAGAAGCGTCAG
Source organism: Bacillus sp. JJ1503 (assembly GCF_036965125.1). Taxonomy (NCBI): domain Bacteria; kingdom Bacillati; phylum Bacillota; class Bacilli; order Caryophanales; family Bacillaceae; genus Bacillus; species Bacillus sp. JJ1503. Next base: position 3,105 of record NZ_JBALOZ010000286.1, on the reverse strand, counting down.
TGGAACTAATTTCCCTGGCGTTTTTTATGTTTAATAAGTAATGATTGATCCAAATTTATAAATTATCCGATCACTGAAGAAAATATTCATTTTAGTATGGAACGAGTTGTATAATTTCCCTCCAATTGGAAAGGATGGAGCCTATAAAGAATGGAGGGTTATGTGATGAAACGAATAATCTCTATAATGGTGATGTCCTTTTTATTAGCATCTGCCTTTGTACCATCTGCTTTAGCTAGAGAAAGTGAGGTAGATCTTGTCCAAAATGTGAAGTCTGCTATTTTAATTGAGCGCGACACAGGGACAGTGCTATATGAAAAAAACAGTGATGAAAAACTTCCGCCCGCAAGCATGACAAAGGTTATGACCATGCTCCTAATCATGGAAGCAATTGATAATGGAAAGCTTTCCATGGATGAAAAAATTCGTACGAGTGAATATGCAGCTTCAATGGGAGGTTCCCAAATTTTCCTTGAGCCTGGTGAGGAAATGACAACGAAGCAGATGTTAGAAGGGATTGCGATTGCATCTGGAAATGATGCATCTGTTGCCATGGCAGAAAGGCTTGCAGGTTCTGAGGAAGAATTTGTCAAGCAAATGAACAAAAAGGCAAATGAACTCGGGTTAAAGAATACCGAATTTAAATCAGCCACTGGACTGCCTGGTAAAAAGGATTTCAGTACTGCTCATGATATGGCAATTATGGCTAAAGAACTTCTTAAATATGAAGATATAACTAAATTTACTAGTACCTATGAATCATACTTGCGTGAAGGCTCAGATAAAAAGTTTTGGCTCGTCAATACGAACAGGCTAGTTCGTTTCTACCCAGGTGTTGATGGACTAAAGACTGGATTTACAAATGAAGCTAAATATTGCTTAACAGCAACAGCACAAAAAGACGGGATGCGAGTCATAGCTGTTGTGTTTGGAGCGCCTACATCTAAGGAACGTAATGCACAAGTTACAAAAATGCTGGACTATGCTTTTAGTCAATACAAAACCCACCCTATGTTTAAAAGAAACATAGCTCTAGGTCATGTGGCTGTAAGCAAAGGTGAAAAGAAAAAGATTGAAGCTCTTACAAGCGAACCGATCTCCTTATTAACGAAAAAAGGCGAAAACATTGAAAATATTAAACAATCTATCGTTTTGGACAAGAATTTAAAGGCACCCATTAAAAAAGGAGATAAGGTCGGTACTTTAAAGCTCATTCAAGACGGAAAAACATTAGTGGAAAGCCCTCTTGTAGCAAAAGAAGCCAGCAAGGAAGCGAACTGGTGGACTTTGTATAAACGGTCCATTGGAATGTTTACAAGAGCAGGATAATAGCTAATATGTCGAAAATAACTATATGCCTTCTACTTTTAGCGAATAAGCACTAGTTTTGTCTTAAGGAAGGAAATGCGAGTTAGAATATCGAATTGGACTCACTAGAGACTAGATAAGGAGGCTATAATAGTGAGTCTTTCGATTAATTTAGAAGTAAAAAGAGATGTCTTATGTATTCGTCTTAGCGGGGAATTAGATCATCATTCAGCTGATGAGCTGCGTGAACAAGCGACGAAGGCAATTGAAGATTATGATATCCACCATATTGTATTAAATCTTGAGCAGCTTTCATTTATGGACAGCTCAGGACTAGGTGTTATTCTGGGCCGGTATAAACAAATTAAACAGCATCATGGTGAAATGGTTGTTTGTGCAATTTCTCCAGCCGTACAAAGATTATTCGAAATGTCGGGGTTATTTAAGATTATTCGCTTAGAACCGACTGAAGAATTTGCTTTGCAAAGACTGGGGGTTGCCTAATATGAAAAATGAAATGCATATTCAGTTTAGTGCATTAAGCCAAAATGAATCATTTGCCCGTGTAACTGTTGCTGCATTTATTACCCAGCTAGACCCAACAATGGATGAATTAACTGAAATAAAGACCGTTGTTTCTGAAGCAGTTACAAATGCGATTATTCATGGCTATGAACAGGATCCAAATGGAATGGTTTATATAACCGTTAAAATGGAGGACGGCTTTATTGATATGTCTATTAGGGATGAAGGATCAGGGATTATGGATGTGGAAGAGGCACGTCAGCCATTATTTACAACGAAGCCTGAGCTAGAAAGATCAGGTATGGGCTTTACGATTATGGAAAACTTTATGGATGAAATCGAAATTCAATCGCAACCGGGGAAAGGCACAGAGATCCGATTAAGAAAGCATTTATCAAATAGTAAAATGCTGTGTAATTAAGGAGTCTTGCTATGGATGTGGAGGTAAAAGCTGATAAAGGCCAAGCATTTTTGAAGGATTATGAAGTGAAGGATCTTATTAAAAAGAGCCAGGATGGGGATCAGAGTGCACGGGATACGATTGTTCAAAAGAACATGCGTCTCGTATGGTCTGTTGTCCAGCGCTTTTTAAACAGGGGATATGAACCAGATGATCTCTTCCAAATCGGATGTATTGGATTGCTAAAGTCTGTTGATAAATTCGATTTAAGCTATGATGTTAAGTTCTCAACGTATGCGGTGCCAATGATTATTGGAGAAATCCAGCGATTTATTCGCGATGATGGAACAGTGAAAGTGAGCCGGTCTCTTAAAGAGATGGGGAATAAAATCCGGAAGGCGAAAGATGAGTTATCAAAATCACTTGGCCGCATCCCAACAGTCAATGAACTTTCCGAGTTTCTTGATATTCCACCAGAGGATATTATTCTTGCGCAGGAAGCTGGACGAACCCCTTCGTCCATCCATGAAACCGTATATGAAAATGATGGAGATCCGATTACATTGCTTGATCAAATTGACGATGGCAATGAAGGGAAATGGTTCGATAAAATAGCCTTAAAAGAAGCCATTAATGATTTAGATGAAAGGGAAAGGTTAATCGTTTACTTACGTTATTACAAAGACCAGACCCAATCAGAGGTTGCTGCGAGACTTGGGATTTCACAAGTTCAAGTTTCAAGGCTAGAGAAAAAAATACTTCAGCAAATGAAAGACCGTATGGACGTATGATCCATACGGTTTTTTCACGTCAAGCTCCAGTGCATTTGTACTTTTATGCATCTAAATATTGGTAATCATGAAGTCAATATA
>NZ_JBALOZ010000285.1:0-2601 GCF_036965125.1 Bacillus sp. JJ1503 | reverse complement strand
AAAAATATAAATGCATAGAATAATAATGTCAATTGAATTTTCTTAATATATTTTATTTTTTAAGCTATTCAAATAGATAAATCATTTTAATCAATAGATAAATGAACTTAAACCATCTTTTTAGCCAGAATAATATTATAATAAAAAATATTCCGAATCTAATTTAGAATAGTATTCAAATTAATATTATGATTATGCACTTCAATTTAACCTTTCCTAACATATATAAAAAAGGCAGCTTTATTTGCTGCCTTTTGGTTTGCAATTTAAATTATTTACGTAGCTTTTCTAACATATCTGCTGTCATTTTTGCAAGATCATATTCTGCCTTAAAGCCCCACTCTTCTATTGCAGCTGTGGCATCAAGCGAATTTGGCCAGCTGTCCGCAATCTTTTGACGAACAGGATCCACCTGATAATCCATCGTAAACTCTGGTATGGACTTTCTAATTTCTGCAGCGATTTGTTCCGGTTCAAAGCTCATTGCTGTCACATTAAATGAATTTCGATGCTTTAATTTTGAAGCATCTGCCTCCATCAGATCTACAATTGCATTTAATGCATCAGGCATATACATCATATCCATATAGGTTCCTTCCGCAATATAGGAAGTATAGTGTTTATTTTTGATTGCTTCATAGTAAATTTCAACAGCGTAATCGGTTGTACCGCCTCCAGGAGGGGTCACATGTGAGATTAATCCTGGAAATCTCAAACCTCTTGTATCAACGCCAAATTTATAATAGTAATAATCTGCAAGTAATTCTCCCGCCACTTTATTTACACCGTACATAGTCGTAGGACGCTGAATAGTGTCTTGAGGGGTGTTATCCTTTGGTGTAGATGGACCAAAGGCACCGATTGAGCTAGGAGTGAAAAATTTGCAATTTAACTCACGCGCTGTTTCTAAAGCATTCATGAGCCCGCCCATATTTAAATTCCAAGCGAATACCGGATTTTTTTCAGCGGTAGCCGAAAGTAAGGCAGCCATATGAATAATAGTATCCACTTGATACTTCTTAGCCATTTCAATCATCGTTTTCGTGTCTGTTACATCTACAACTTCAAAAGGACCAGAAAGTGCAGCCTCTGAATCATTTTTTCTTATATCTGTGGCAATTACATTGTCTGCTCCATAAATATCTCTAAGTTTCAACGTTAACTCAGATCCAATTTGACCTAAAGCCCCTGTAATAAAAACCTTTTTCATTTAATAACCAAACCTTCCTCTGTGAAAATTCTCGTCTCCATTGCCATTCTTCAAAAATGTTGAATGAGGGGCAAATTAATTAAATTACACCCATTTCTTTCCCTACTTGTTCATATATTGCAATAGCCTGATCAAGCATTTCCTTCGTATGTGCTGCTGTTGGCATATTTCTAACCCTTCCAGTGCCCTGCGGAACAGTCGGGAACACGATTGACTTCGCATAAACGCCCGCCTCGTTCAACTTTCTGCTGAACTCTTGTGTCTTTACTTCATCGCCAATAATACAAGGCGTGATCGGAGTTTCACTATCACCAATATCAAAGCCTAAGTTCTTTAAGCCAGTTTTTAAATAATTAGCATTCTTCCAAAGCTTCTCATTCAATTCAGTACTTTCCATTAATATTTCAATTGCCTTTATACTTGCAGCCACATCTGCCGGAGTTAACGATGTAGAGAATAAGAATGGTCTGCTTCTTACTTTTAACCAATCTATTAGCTCTTGTTTTCCGGCAACGTATCCGCCAACAACACCAATTGCTTTTGAGAGAGTACCGATTTGAAAATCAATTTTATCAGAAAGCCCGAAATGCTTGACAGTTCCTGCACCATCACCTAAAACTCCTGATCCGTGAGCATCATCTACATAAGTAATCAGGTCGAATTCTTCTGCGATTTTCACAATTTCAGGAAGCTTGGCGATATCTCCATCCATTGAGAAAACGCCATCTGTAATGACCATGATTTTATTGTATAAGCCAGATTCCTTCGCCTCTTTTGCTTTTGCTCTTAAATCTTCCATGTCAGAATGGTTAAAACGGATGATCTTTGCTCTTGATAACCGGCAGCCATCAATGATAGAAGCATGATTCAATTCATCGGAAAGAATTGCGTCATTTTTGTCCATAACAGCTGAGATAGCAGCCATATTACAATTGAAGCCAGATTGATACGCAATAGCAGCCTCTGTATGTTTAAATTCAGCTAGTTTTTCTTCTAGCTTTACATGCAGGGCCAATGTTCCGTTAATCGTCCGAACAGCTCCCGCTCCAACCCCGTATTTATTAATTGCTTTTGTAGCGGCTTCCTTTAATCGCTCATCAGTAGCTAACCCTAAATAGTTATTGGAAGATAGATTTATCAGCTCTCTGCCATTAATCTTAATAATTGGTCCGTTTGGACTTTCTAACGGATCGATAACATTATACAGTCCCTTACCTCTTAACTCTTCTAGGTTTTCCTTTAAAAAAGCATCTAATGTTTTGCTTGACATAATCAAGGCCCCCTTACGTATTCAGTTCCTGTTTGTCGCTTTCCTAAAAACAAATGTCTCTCCCAAAAAGACAGTTGTTTTTACAAAAAAGCTAGATATATAAAGGAATATTAAGTAATAC
>NZ_JBALOZ010000284.1:0-2614 GCF_036965125.1 Bacillus sp. JJ1503 | reverse complement strand
CTCCCAATTTCCTGCAAATAGGATTCAAGCTGAAGTGGCATATGAAAATGTATAATAAAACGGATATTATCTTTATTAATTCCCATTCCAAATGCACTTGTCGCACAGATTACATCTAATTGTCCTTGAATAAATTGCTGTTGAATTAATATTCTTGCCTCCTGTTCCATTCCACCATGGTATGCGGCAACATTAGAAACTCCGCTTTCCTTTAAGTATACGGCCATTTGTTCAGACATTTTCTTGCTTGAAAAGTAGACAATCCCTGAACCACTTAGAGAATGGACGAGTTCAACAAGCCTGTCCTTTTTTTCTTGAAAGGAATTTATCGTTTCAACAGTAAGTGAAATATTAGGACGGTCAACAGAATAAATAAATTCCTTCCAACTTTCCCATGATAGTGACGCAATTATATCATCTTTAACCTCTCGTGTTGCCGTTGCAGTTAAAGCTAATGTCAGCGGGTTTCCTAGTTTTTCTCTAACTTCGCCAAGCTTTAAATAATCAGGTCTGAAATCATACCCCCATTGCGAAATGCAATGGGCTTCATCAATGACAAATAAAGCAATATTAAGATTACATAGCCTCTTTATGACATGATCAAGACGCAGCATTTCTGGGGATAGGAAAATAAATTTATATTTATTTAACTGTGATAATGCACGATTTTTTTCTTCTGCGGATAAAAAGGAATTAAATGCAATGACCCTTTTCTCCCCATTCATCATTAATTGTTCGGCTTGATCCTGCATTAATGATAAGAGTGGTGAGATGATAATCACTTGTCCATTTAATGCATAACCAGATAATTGATAACATAGTGATTTTCCTGTTCCGGTAGGAAGCATAGCGATTGTATGATTCCCTTCCAGTATAGAAGAAATAACTTCCTTTTGACCTGTTCTAAATGCAGTATAGTTAAAATGATGCTGTAATAATTTTTCAAGCTTCATTTTCTTCACCTACTCTAGCTAATGTTAAGCGTATTTCGAAATAATCTGCATTTGGAACTAATTCACGAATTTGCTTTAATTGTTTAGTGGAATTTGTCTTAACGGCTTCTAAAATCAAATGCTGTTTTTCCTTACTCACAAAAGGAGTAATTTCAAAACTCTTATTATTCAGGGCTATTTCAACGATATGATCCTCTATCGTGCTTCTCTTAAGCCTTCGAGTCTGAACAATAGCATTTAATCCCATGCCATTCTTTAATAATGAGTACGTCCTTCTAGCAGTCTGTGTCAATGAAACTAACAGCGATTCTTCCGAAATAAATCTGCTTAAAAGCGGGTAATTTTCTGGTTTTAATTGGATAGTTTCCAGCATAAAATGAATCAAGCTTCTAAATTGGACATAATATACGTCAAGTTCCATTTTCAAACGTTCAGCAGCTTGTAAAGGAGTTAGTCCAATAATTTCGTAACCAGTCAGTCTCATGATGAGTACAGAAGGATCTATTTCCTTATTCTTTTCAAGGCAATTGACTAACTCGATGTATAGTTTCTGGCATAATGCGTCTCTGTTTAAGGACGTTTGCTGCAGAAAATTCTTTACCCAAAAGTGAACCTCTTTTTTTCGCTGGATAGGAAGATATTTTGTTTCTCTGCTTTTTAAGTAGGATATGACCTGTATCGTGAGGGATAATCTTTCCCAAAAAAGCTCGGTAACTTGATGGAACTTCAAACCGTTTAAGGAGCTCGGAATCGGCTGCTTCGTCAATGTTTCTTCCAGAAACCGTGTACCTTCTATTGATAGACGATAGCATTGCTCGGAAATTTGGATAATGAACCCTCTGTTCTTAATTTGACTTACAATATGATCTAAATCTTTTCGCTCAAGAAAAGGAAAAGAATTGAAGAGGTTCGTTAATTGGAAAAAATGAGCATCTTGAATCGTTTGGGCAGATTTTTTCCCTTTCAGAAGATGTAAGATTGAATATATGGATCGCTGACCATCAATTTTGTATAAACAATATAAAACTATCAAATTCAAATATGAATCCTTCATAAGATCACACCATTTATATTACTTTTTGGGACATACTAACAATTAATCATCTTCTATATCTTATCATGAATAGAAAATATGAGCCTCTATAATTCTGATTATTGTTAGAACCTTATTATGATAAGCATTCTCAATACTTTTACTATTGAAATGTTTGCCATTCAGTTTTACAATAGGGGATGAGGGATGTCTTTCCATCTTCACAAAGGAAAATGTTCATATAATTTTGTTATAATCTTGGGAGGTAATTTTTCATGGCAAAGTATACGATTGTTGACAAGGAAACTTGCATCGCATGTGGAGCATGCGGAGCAGCAGCACCAGATATTTATGATTACGATGACGAAGGCATTGCATTCGTTACTCTAGATGATAACCAAGGAATTGTTGAAATTCCAGATGTATTAATTGATGATATGATGGACGCTTTCGAAGGCTGTCCAACTGATTCAATTAAAGTTGCAGACGATTCATTTGATGGCGACGCACTTAAATTCGAATAGAATCAATAAAGGTTCGCTTTGATTACCGCTCCCTTTCTTTATGAAGGGAGCTTTTTCATTTCAATTATAAACTGCATATTTTATAGTATTTGGAACGATTCAAG
>NZ_JBALOZ010000283.1:1662-1819 GCF_036965125.1 Bacillus sp. JJ1503 | reverse complement strand
TATTTAAGGTTACCCTTTCTTAATTGTGATTAACACAATTTTTCTTCTCATACGTCAGAAGTCTGACTTCTATATTTTACATAAGGGAAGCAAAAAATAAAAGAAAAAAGCTGCCAATTACTATGACAGCTTATTGATCTATAGGTTTATCGCAGAT
>NZ_JBALOZ010000283.1:0-1491 GCF_036965125.1 Bacillus sp. JJ1503 | reverse complement strand
CAACGTCTGTGTGACCCACCTCCGTGGGCCGCAACTAACAAGCAGTGGGGGATGAAAGTAAACCCCGCTGATTGAAGTTTCACTTTATACTAAGCTCGCGGATGAAACTGACTATATACATCTTTTAATCTAGTTTTCGTCACATGTGTATAAATTTGCGTAGTTGAGATGTCCGCATGTCCAAGCATTTCCTGGACAGCACGTAAATCAGCGCCATTTTCAAGAAGATGAGTAGCAAAGGAATGCCTTAGTGTATGTGGGGTTAAATCCTTTTCGATCCCTGCCTCAGCTGACAAACGTTTAAGAATTTTCCAGAACCCCTGCCTTGTCAGTCTTTTGCCATGATGATTGAGAAAAAATGCATCATCCTGAACTTTTTTTGAGACAAAATGTTTTCTTCCTTCTTGTAAATATTGATTTAGTGCCGTTGCTGCTGTTTTTCCAATTGGAATGATTCGCTCTTTATTTCCTTTTCCAATACAGCGGACAAATCCCATCGTAATATGGACATCGCCCATATTTAACCCAATTAATTCACTGACCCGAATTCCGGTTGCATAAAGGAGCTCAAGCATGGCCTTATCACGAATTCCGAAGTGATCATCTGCTTTAGGTGAATCTAGTAAAATCTCAACCTCTTGCATGTTTAACACCTTTGGCAGAGTTCGCTCATGCTGAGGAGACTCTATATGAACAGAGGGATCATGATCAGCAGCTTTTTCACGGAGAAGAAATTGATGAAATGCTCTAATGGAGGCAACATGTCTTGCCATTGTTTTCGATGATTTCCCCTGCTCTTTTAATAACCCTAGGAAATGAATGATTTGAGTGCGCTGAACTTCATTTACGGATGTCAGCTTTTCAACATTCTTTAAGTACTTCGTATAGCTTTTCAAATCTCTTTCATATGAAACAATTGTATTTCTTGCGAGACCTTTTTCAACGATTAAATAATGAATAAAATCTTTAAGCTCGTCCTCCATGATGACTCTACTCCCCATTTAAATAAAAAAGAATTAACCGGTTCAGCCAATTTGAAGATTCACTGTTGTTTGCACTTGCTGAAACCTTCACAGCCGCTCCCTTTGGCTCATCATACCGGTGATAATCCTGATATTCTTCATTTAACCACATAATACCATAATAAAAAAGGATTGTGCATCCAGTGAAAAGCACGAATACCTTTATTGTCTGAAATGCGATTTTTAGCCAAGATACCATTCTACTTTCCCCCACAAAACCTTATTACTAAAGGTTATGCCATCTTGGACAAGAAATATACCTAACATAGTGAATTTCTAAACTGACTTTTTATCAAATACAGTTGTAAAAATTATACGGACATTTGATCCGTTATTTTCATAAAATGACCTAATTTAAGAGCTATGCGGACACTGAGTACGCTATTCACGAATTACAGAAGGAAATCACTGCTTTTTTACAAAATAGAGGAAGCTATGTCCGCAAACATAAGGAATTAACCCATTTTGT
>NZ_JBALOZ010000282.1:308-3575 GCF_036965125.1 Bacillus sp. JJ1503 | reverse complement strand
TCAGAAAAGCGCCCGATTGCGGAGTATTAAAAATGCGAAAAAGATGCAAAAATGACTTCTTAGTAATTTTACTTTTGTTCAGATCCTTTTTTATTCATAGTTCTTGCTCTATTAGAACATAATACTCAAGAGGTGATAACGTGGATAAAGACAAATTAAAACTCACATCTTCTGAAATAGGAACACTATGGGGTGAGTATGTAAATGGAACAGCCATTGAAATTGTAATTAGGTATATGTTTTCTATTATTGAGGACGAGTCCATAAAATCTATTTTTAAAGATGCAATCGTGACGTTTGCAAAACAAAAGAAACAAATCGTAACTTTTATAGAGAATGAAGGATTTCCAGTACCAATTGGATTTACTGAATCTGATCTTAACAAAGGCAAAGAGAGACTGTTTAGCGATATATTTTGCCTAAATTATTTACATATCATGACTTTACATGGTTTACTAGGACATTCAACTTCATTAGGTACTTCTGTCAGAGAGGACTTAAGGTTTTTTTACGACTCATGTGATAATGATGGGAAGCGGATGTATCATCAAACAATTGACTTATTACTTGAGAAAGGGAGTTTTCAGAGAGACCCTTTATTCTATCCTGCTGAAAATCCTGAATTTATTTCTACCCAAGATTTTACCGATGGATTTTTCGGAAAAGGTAGGTCATTAACTGCAATTGAAGTCATAAGTATTTCTTTCAACCTAAAAAAGAGTATTATGACAAAAACTCTTTCTATTGCATTTAGCCAAGTCGCTCAGACAAAAGAAGTAAGGAGATTCTTAGAGGATTCTGAGAAAGCGGCAAATGAACAAATACAGGACTTTTCAAACATAATGAAGAAAGATAATTTACCAACTCCTAAGTCTTGGGAAACAGAAGTGACTAATTCAACAGACTCTCCTTTTTCAGATAAGTTAATGATGTATCATATGGGATTCTTGTTTCAAACTGCACAGGCTTATCATGGGACAGGTCTAGCGTCAGCCATGCGAACAGACCTTGTTGCTACTTACGAAAAAACAATTCTACAAAATCTTATGGTGATTAAAAAGTGGTTTAATATTATGGTGGAAAATAATTGGTTAGAACAGCCACCTCTTGCTCCTAATAGACAGGAAATTGCAAAAGAAAAATAATAGAAATAATTTATTAGGGTATATAGAATGACTAAAAGTGTATTTGAAATACTAATGTGGAGTATTGCACTTCCAGGTTTTGGTCAATATTTAAACAGAAAATACTTTAAAGGCACAGTACTCTTGATCCTTGAATTCCTGATAAATGTACAAGCCAATTTTAACCAGCTCATACTTTTAAGCTTTCACGGGGAAATTGGTGATGCCATAAAACAGGCAGATTATCAGTGGCTGATGTTTTACCCTTGTTTATATTTTTTTTCGATGTGGGATGCTGTAAAAGATGCAGGCGGTGGGAAAGATACTTGGTCTTTTCTTCCGTATGTATTCGCTGCATTTTTTGTAACGGTTGGATTGATTTTTTCCTCAAAAGTAACGATATTTGGAGTGCTATTTGGTCCTGTTTGGCTCCCAATGTTATTTGTTTTTCCTGGAGTAATAATTGGAGTTATTATTAGAAAAATCATAAATAACATTTATTAAAGCCATCCTCACTTTAATATTAAAAAGAGGATGGCTATAAATGCTGAATAAACAACATAGATATCCAATTTTCTTTAAAGTGCTAATCAATTAAATGGCCCTTTTNNCAGAAAAGCGCCCTTTAATTGAAGATCGTATGTATGGTATAGATTTTACAGATATTCATAAGTTAGTAAAGCTGCTAACTTTCTTTTTTAAAAAAAAGAGGAACTAACATGACAGCTCCGATGATTAGATAAATAACTACAAAAACACCATCGATTATTATTGGTATATTTATTAGTACTTGATCTTCGCCTTCCATATACCCAATCACCTTGAACACTGGGGGGAAGACCCACAAAATCCATTTAAAAAACAATGATATTTCGATAATTGATTTTGAGGCGAGTGAAACTACGATTATAAATACAGTCGAAAGCCAGGCGTATTTTTTTGTTGCAAGTTTGGTAGCCGAAAATAGGGTTCCTACTAATATCCCAAATGTCATAAAGACCAAGTGGCTGTAAAATGCATAAGCATATAGCTTGATCGACATATTCCCTTTGAAGCTTTCTGTAATGATTGGGAAAAAGATCGCAAACAAAAGTAAAGGTATCATTACTACTAGAATAGTTAGCCATTTGCCAAATAAGTAACTCACCTTTCTTTTAAGATGAGAGATTAAGATATGCTTTTCACTTTCTTCATCCAAAGTAAAAATGGACATTGTAATCCATGTCATGATTAAGTACATTGCAATAGAAGATACTGCGTAACTACTGAGGATCGGCACATTTTTATAGGCATATAAAATAAACACCCATGCAAAAAAAATAACAACGGGTGGGATAAATTTTAATGAACGAACAAAGCTTATTAATTGGTAACGGATAAAAGCTGACAACTTACTACCTCTTCTCTGTTAATTCAAATATTGAACATCCTCGTTTAAGCAACATGGCCAATACCTTATCAGACTCTTTAGCTGAAACAATTATTTCAACAGAATCTCCCCCTACAAATTTATATCTAATAGACGGAATCTCTGCAATTATCTCTCTAGTGGGGATTTTTGCTCTTATAAATCTTAATTTCCCCTTTTTGTTTTTTGTAGAATCGTAGACAATTCTTCCACTCTCTACAGTTAAAACCCTATCGGCTAATCCTTCAATTAGTAGTGGATCATGTGCAGTAAAAATAATCGTTTTTTCCCCTTGGAGAGAATTTAGCTGATTCAAAAGCTCGATTTTTGCTTTATCATCTAACCCAGTTAGTGGCTCGTCCAATAATAATAGATCAGGTTTCTTCAGCAATGCCTGGATAATTCCGGCTTTCTGCTTTGTCCCTTTTGAACAATGATTCAAAGGGGTGGTTAGAAAGTCTGTAATTGCAAACAGCTCAGCATAATTCTCAATTTTTTTTAAAATTCCTTCATCCGATTTACAAGTCATTTTACCCATTAACATTAAATAGTCTTGTAATTTGAATCGGATACTTTCTGGAAAGTGTTCAGGTACATATCCTATGTTAATTTGAGATCTCTTCACTTGCCCAGCAGTTTCTTCAAATATACCCCCAATAAGTTTTAAAAGGCTGCTTTTCCCGGATCCATTATTTCCGGTGATCGCCACTTTTTCACCTTGTGAAATGCTTATAG
>NZ_JBALOZ010000282.1:0-291 GCF_036965125.1 Bacillus sp. JJ1503 | reverse complement strand
TTCTTTAAGAATCATTATTCCATCAATCTTTTTGCAAGCTTGATTTGCCTCGAATATTTTCATGAAAAACCTCTTCCATCTTCCCTCATTTTACTTGCTGAAATTCAGTAAAGACAAAATCTGCATTTTCCTAAAGGTACCCTTTATAGAAAATAAAATACTTCTTCAATTATACAATAATTCCCACACGGGTTGGAATTATCAATCATTATAATTTGTACGTTATTTCTTTTCATAATCAATAGCTTTACTACGAGTTAATTCAATGAGCATTACTCCATTAAATGGCCC
>NZ_JBALOZ010000281.1:13888-18404 GCF_036965125.1 Bacillus sp. JJ1503 | reverse complement strand
GAACAATATGATCTATGGGGATTTTCTTAATTTCCTCATATTCCCCAATCTTCTCAACATCTATTTCTTCTTGTTTTTCTATTTCAACTTGTTCTCCCTTTTCGCCTAGGCCAAAAAAGCGTGAAAAAGAATGCTTCATCACCCTGCACCACCTTTACGAAACTCCCTATTACATATTCTCTATAAAATTGACAAGTCCTGCTGAAAATCAGGATTTTATTTTTCCAATTATCTTAAATGAGACATGGAACCTGTACCCTTATCCCTACTAATTATGCCACAATTCTTTGAAAAGTGTAATCCTATTCAATTGGAGTCTTGTTTGGGGTACCTGGTTTCCTAGGATATTTTTTGGGTGTAGCCTTTTCTTTGTGAATAATTAATAGATTGCGTTCGCTATCTTCCTGTGGGAGCGTGAAAGAAAATGATTGATGAAGTTTTCCACCTAGGATGAAAATGGCCTTTTTCCCCACTTCTAGTTCTTCATCAGCACTAGCACCCTTCATCGCGATAAATGTACCGCCGACTTTTACTAGCGGCATACATAGCTCGCTTAAAACAGAAAGCCTTGCAACTGCACGGGCAGTAACGACATCATATGATTCACGGTGCTCTTTTTTCTGACCAAATGTTTCCGCTCGGTCATGAATTAATTGAACGTCCTTTAAGCCAAGTTCCTTTGTTAAATGCTCTAAGAAGCCAATCCGTTTATTAAGAGAATCGACAATCGTAACCCGCAGCTCTGGAAATGCAATTTTAATTGGAAGACTTGGGAAACCCGCTCCTGCTCCTACATCGCAAATATGTAATGGCTTCGTAAAGTCAAAATAAAAGGCTGCTGAGATCGAATCATAAAAATGCTTTAAATAAACCTCTGGCTTATCTGTAATCGCCGTTAGGTTCATTTTCTCGTTCCATTCCACTAATAAGGTAAAATATTTCTCATATTGATCTAATTGCTGAGGCGAGAGGGAGATCCCCTTCGCCGCCAGCGCTTCAATAAATTGTTCTGTATTCATTCGCCAATCCTTTCTCAAGCTATGAAATGGCAAGCTTTATTCGTTTGTGACCTTTGCAATTCGGCCCTGTTCAATATAAATAAGCAAAATAGAAATATCGGCAGGATTGACTCCCGAAATTCTAGAAGCTTGTGCAATGGATAATGGCATGACTTCTTTTAAATTATGTCTTGCCTCTTTTGCCAAACCAGTAATCGCGTCATAATCAATATTCTCAGGGATCCTTTTGTCTTCCATTTTCTTTAATCGTTCTACCTGCTGCAATGATTTATCAATATAGCCTTCATACTTAATTTGAATCTCTACTTGCTCTTTTACTTCTTGATCCAGATTTTCTTCCCCAGGAGCGAGCTGCCAAATATGCTCATAGGACATTTCTGGTCTTTTCAGCAGGTCTGAGGCCCGGATTCCGTCTTTTAATTCGCTGCCTCCAAGGCTCTTGATGATTTCCTGAACGTCCTTTGATGGCTTTAAAATAATTCCTTTTAACCGTTCGATTTCATTTTCAATCGATTGTTTTTTAGAAAGGAACTTTTGATAGCGTTCTTCACTGATAAGACCAACAGAATGACCAATTTCCGTTAATCGCAGATCAGCATTATCATGGCGAAGCAATAAGCGGTATTCTGCACGAGAAGTGAGTAATCGATAAGGCTCCTGCGTCCCTTTTGTAATCAGGTCATCAATCATAACCCCGATATAGGCATCCGAACGGCTCAAAATGACCTCTTCCTTGTCAAATACGTTCATAGCCGCATTGATTCCAGCCATGAGGCCCTGTGCACCTGCTTCTTCATAGCCTGATGTTCCATTAATTTGCCCAGCTGTATATAAATTCTTTACCCTCTTCGTCTCTAATGTTGGCCAAAGCTGAGTCGGTCTGACGGAATCATATTCAATCGCATAGCCTGCGCGCATCATCTGGGCATTTTCCAAGCCAGGGACACTGCGGATCAAATCATGCTGTACTTCTTCTGGCAAGCTTGTCGATAAGCCTTGAACATAGACCTCTTGCGTATTTCGTCCTTCAGGCTCCAGGAAAATTTGGTGGCGCGGCTTGTCGTTAAAGCGAACAATCTTATCCTCAATGGATGGGCAATAACGCGGCCCCTTTCCTTGGATCATCCCGGAATACATCGGGGAACGATGCAGGTTAGCCTCAATAATTTGGTGTGTGCGTTCACTTGTATAGGTTAGCCAGCATGGCAGCTGGTCTGTTATAAATTTTGTCGTCTCATATGAGAAGGCAAGCGGTGCATCATCACCAGGCTGAATTTCTGTTTTACTGTAATCAATCGTATTGCTGTTCACACGAGGAGGTGTACCTGTTTTAAAGCGTTCTAATTCAAAGCCGATTTCCTCTAGATGCTCAGAAAGCTTGATAGAAGGTTGCTGATTGTTCGGACCGCTTGAATATTTTAGTTCGCCTAGGATGATTTCTCCTCTTAAGAAGGTCCCTGTTGTAATTATTACAGCTTTCGCATGATAAACAGCACCTGTTTGGGTGATCACACCTTTACATACACCATCTTCAATGATTAGTTGTTCAACCATTCCTTGGATAAGAGTAAGGTTTGATTGACTTTCGAGTGCCTTCTTCATTTCATGCTGATAGGCAAATTTATCAGCCTGTGCACGCAACGCTCTGACAGCAGGCCCTTTTCCTGTATTCAGCATGCGCATTTGAATATAGGTTTTATCTAGATTCTTTGCCATTTCGCCGCCTAAAGCGTCTATTTCTCTTACAACGGTTCCTTTTGCCGGACCTCCAATAGAGGGATTACACGGCATAAAGGCAATCATATCTAAATTAATGGTGACGACTAATGTCTTCGCGCCAATGCGGGCAGACGCAAGGCCAGCCTCACAGCCTGCATGACCAGCCCCGACCACAATGACATCATATGTTCCAGCTTCATATGGCATGATGCTGCCTCCTTTTTTTACTTTAGCTTTAGTTTTGGACAAAAATTTCTTGTCCGAATAACGGCCGCATTCGGACAACTTCCTCTGGATTCCGCTTTTCCTGTCCAAATAACAAGAATTAAAAAATCATCTATTTTCCTAAACAGAACTGCGAGAATAACTGGTCAATTAAGCTTTCGTGGACGCTGTCTCCGATGATTTCTCCAAGCAGCTCCCATGTTCTTGTAAAGTCAATTTGTACAATATCAATAGGGGTTCCCATTTCTACTGCCATTAAAGCATCTTCCATTGCACTTAACGCTTGATTCAATAAGGCAATATGGCGAGAATTCGAAACATACGTCATATCCCTTGATTCGATCGAGCCCTCAAAAAAGAGAGAAGCAATCGCTTCCTCCAGCTCATCTACTCCCCTATCCTCTAATAAGGATGTTGTGACAAGCTTATGGTTCCGAGAAAGGTTCCGGACACGATCCATATCAATGCTTTGAGGAAGATCGGTTTTATTCACAATGACGATAACGTCCATACCTTCGACAGCTTTAAATAAATTCTCGTCCTCTTCCGTAAATTCATCAGAGAAATTCAGAACAAGCAAAATAAGGTCCGCTTCCTTTAACACCTGCCGGGACCTTTCAACGCCGATTCGTTCGACTATATCCTCAGTTTCCCTTATCCCTGCTGTATCCAATAAACGTAATGGCACACCGCGAACATTCACATACTCTTCAATCACATCACGAGTCGTTCCAGGAATGTCTGTTACGATCGCCTTATTTTCTTGAACAAGACTATTCAACAAAGAGGATTTTCCTACATTTGGACGCCCTACAATGACGGTCGATAATCCTTCACGTAATATTTTCCCCTGATGCGAGGTACGAAGCAGCTTTTCAATCTCCCCTTTAACATATGAGCCCTTTTCTAATAGGAGCTGATGGGTCATTTCCTCCACATCATCATATTCAGGATAATCAATGTTTACCTCAACATGTGCGAGCGTCTCTAATATTTCCTGACGAAGCTTCCGAATAAGCTTCGAAAGTCTGCCTTCCATTTGTCCAAGAGCCACATTCATCGCCCGATCCGTTTTTGCCCGAATTAAGTCCATGACAGCTTCAGCCTGAGATAAATCAATCCGTCCATTTAAGAAAGCTCTCTTCGTAAACTCCCCAGGCTCCGCAAGTCTAGCCCCATGACTCAGAACAAGTTGAAGCACCCGATTGACAGAAGCAATTCCTCCGTGGCAATTAATTTCAATGACATCCTCTTTCGTGAAGGTTTTGGGACCCTTCATAACCGAGACCATGACTTCTTCAGCTATTTCATTCGTCCTTGGATCGACCATATGCCCATAATGGATCGTATGAGAGGCAACCTCTTTCAGTCTTTTACCGCTAACACCTCTAAACATTTTATCAGCAATCGCAATCGCTTCATCCCCGCTTAACCGAACGATCGCAATCGCTCCCTCGCCCATAGGCGTTGATATGGCTGCAATTGTATCTAATTCCATTACACTCCACCTCTTTTCATTAAAAGCTTTATTTATCTATAAAGTGAAACTTCAA
>NZ_JBALOZ010000281.1:0-13880 GCF_036965125.1 Bacillus sp. JJ1503 | reverse complement strand
GATTGTTAGTTGAACCAATCGGGCCTTTACGGGCTGTTGACCCCCACTTAGAAATTTTTGTTTTACTCGACTTCTTGAAGTGGAGGTCTTACAGCCCGTTAATCTGCGATAAACGTTACTTCCTGTGATTTCTACAAAATAATAGAATATCATATGCCTTTTTATTAGAAAACAAGTTTGTCTTCCTCTTCTTGCTTTAAATAAAACTTGTCCACAGCATTTATATTTTCAAAAACCTTTTATTTATCCACAGTTTTCAAATTAGGTATACTATATTTTATCTTATCCACATGTGAATAACAACAAAGCAGCCGTATCCTATGACAAGAAATGATGCAATGAATTTTTAGAACAAAAAAAAGAACCCAATCACGAGATTGGGTTCCTGCTTATTTAACGGGTGTAATGACGAGATGGCGATGCGGGTCATTTCCGCTTGAATACGTTTTTATCCTTTTATTATCAGCTAGAGCAGTATGAATGACCTTTCTTTCATATGAAGGCATCGGTTCTAAAGTAACAGTTTGACCTGTCTTTATCGCCTTTTGCGCCAATCGTCCAGCTAACTGAATAAGTGTATCATTTCGCCTTTTCCGATAATCCTCCGCATCCAGTAATACATTAATGTATTGTTCCGAATAGCGGTTCATAACTAATTGTGTTAAATACTGCAAAGAATTTAAAGTCTGACCCCTTTTTCCAATAAGCAGAGCAATTTTTTCCCCTGTTAAAATGAATTCGATGTTTCTCCCGCTGCCAATTACCTCTATTTCAATCGCAGCGCCCATCTTTTCACTTACATCTAATAGGAATTTCTTGCCTTCTTCAATTGGGTCTATTTTCATAACAGCTTTTACAATTGCAGGTCGTGAACCAAAGATGCCAAAGATCCCTTTTTTGCCTTCATCGACGATTGTAATTTCTGCACGTTCTTCCGTTGTCTGCAACTGAGCTAGAGCCGACTTTACTGCTTCCTCGACGGTCTGTCCTGTAGCAGTTACTTGTTTCACTTTTTTGCTCCTCCTGCTTTACCGGTTGCTGTAGCTTTCAGCTCCGGACCTTTAATAAAATACGTCTGAACGATCATAAAGATATTACCGACTACCCAATACAATGAAAGGGCAGCTGGGAAGTTAATAGCAAAAACAACGATCATTATCGGCATGAGCCAAAGCATCATCGCCATTTGCGGATTTTGATTAGCTGTACCTGCCATCATCATTTTTTGCTGAATAAATGTTGTTACACCAGCAATTAGCGGCAAAAGATAAATTGGATCTGGAGCACCTAGTTCAAACCATAAAAAGGAATGTAACTTAATCTCCTGAGTACGGGATATAGCATGGTAGAATCCAATCAGTACTGGCATTTGAATGATTAATGGAAAACATCCAGCTAAAGGGTTGACCCCATGCTGCTGGAATAGCGCCATGGTTTCTTGCTGCAGCTTTTGTTGGGTTTTTTGATCTTTTGAACTGTATTTTTCTTTTAATTTTGCCATTTCTGGCTGCAATGCCTGCATTGCCTTAGAACTTTTCGTTTGTTTAATCATTAAAGGAAGCATGAATAAGCGGACAATAATGGTGACAATGATAATCGATAAACCAAAGCTGCCACCAGCAAATTCAGCAACTTTTATGATGAAAAGTGAAAGCGGGTAAACTATGTACTGATTCCAAAAGCCTTCACTTTCGGATGTAATCGGCACGTTAATATCCATACAGCCTGATAAAAGCGCTGTTAAGAAGATCAGCCCGACTACTAGAAGTATTCTTTTCTTCAAACGATTTTTCCTCCTTACTGCTAAGAAAATTAATCTATTGTATGTTTATTCCCAAGTTTGTCACCTTCTAAATATATAAATGCAATTCAGAAGATTATGGAAAACAAAACTACATATATTTTAACATTATTAATAAAGCATGTCTTTAAAGAAAACACTTCTTCTTAAGACTGTTTATCAGCCATTCCTGGCTTAGGCTTAACCATAACCTTCGACAGCTTTAATACATGAATTAAACTGTTTTTAATTTCATGGAAACCCATATCAGCAACAGGCTTTCTTGCAATAATAATATAGTCGAAAGGATGTTTTAATTCATGCTCTAGTTCGTGAAAAGCTTGACGAACATAGCGCTTGATCTGATTTCTATTTACGGCGTTGCCAATTTTCTTACTCACTGAAAGACCAATTCGAAAGTGCTCCTGACCTGGCTTATTAAGTGAGTAAACAACAAATTGCCGATTGGCAAATGACTTGCCTTTTTTAAAGGCGTCTTGAAATTCTTTATTCTTTTTCACTCTAAATTCTTTTTTCATCTTCTCTTACCTCTCTAACAAGCGGAAGACTCTGTTTTTAATTGATTATGGAAAAAAAGACCACTGACGTTTCAGTGGCCTAAGCAGATAATACTTTTCTTCCTTTACGGCGGCGGCGAGCTAAGACGTTACGTCCGTTTGGCGTGCTCATGCGGCTGCGGAATCCATGAACTTTACTTCTTTTACGTGCTTTTGGTTGGTAAGTTCTTTTCATTATATGACACCTCCCTGAGGAATAGCTGTTAAAGACAGTCCTACTAATTATAAAGATGTAACTAGAATGTTGTCAACTGGTAGAAATTCGTAAGCTTGCATTCTAAACTAACTCAATTCTTACAAAAAGATCCACCAAGAAAGTTTACCCTCTTTTTGAATCTCTGTCACTTAAAAATTTTGTTTTTAAGAAAGTAATTTTCTCCACTTTTTTAATTTAACACCCGAATAGCCTGCGATTCTTATGTTGTGGATAATTTTTCGACACGTTTTTTATTATCCACAACACATATCGACAGCTTTTTCACACAAACACCCCTTGTGGACAATTTAAATCCACATACTCTTAGCCTTGTGGATAGATTCTTAAAAACCATTGCACCTCTTAGGAATATCTGTTATCATATTTGTGTTTTCACACTTAATAAATCATTGTGCATAACTTCGTTATCCACAGATTGTGGATAAGATGTGGATGACTTATTCTTTAAGGTTGTAAAACCTTGTCCACAGCTAGTGGATATTGTCGAAATCCTTCTTCTTTTCCTTATTATATGTTTTTCCACATACATGAGTCTGTATATTTATTAATATGTAGGTTGTACTGCTTGTATAGCCTATATTTTTTTGGTGCCTATCATTCTAATACACTAATAAAAAGTGATTATTGGCCTACTACGTTCTACCTGCTAACGAAAATTTCTTTAATAATAACTGGAAAAGGAGGGCTATCTATTGGAGAACATTGCGGATCTTTGGAATAATGCACTGACCAGCATAGAAAAGAAAATAAGCAAACCCAGTTATGAAACATGGCTGAAGTCAACGAAAGCTCACTCTCTTCAAGGTGACACGTTAACGATTACTGCGCCGAATGAGTTTGCCCGTGATTGGCTGGAAGAGCGCTATTCCCAATTGATCTCTGGAATTCTCTATGACATAACTGGAGAAGAATTAGGAGTAAAATTTATCATTCCTCAAAATCAAAGTGAAGAAGCGCTTAATTTTCCAAACCCGCCTAGAAAAGCGGATAAAGAGGATGAACATCCTGAACTGCCATTAAACATGCTTAATCCTAAATATACATTTGATACGTTTGTTATCGGCTCAGGAAACCGATTTGCCCATGCTGCTTCATTAGCAGTAGCTGAAGCACCAGCTAAAGCATACAACCCTTTATTTATTTATGGGGGAGTAGGACTTGGAAAAACTCACCTTATGCACGCCATTGGCCATTATGTGTTGGATCATAACCCGTCAGCTAAGGTTGTATATTTATCATCAGAGAAATTTACGAATGAATTTATTAACTCTATTCGTGATAATAAGGCCGTCGATTTCCGCAATAAATATCGAAAAGTGGATGTATTGTTAATTGATGATATTCAATTTTTAGCAGGAAAAGAATCAACTCAAGAGGAATTTTTCCATACCTTTAATACATTACATGAGGAAAGCAAGCAAATAATTATATCCAGTGATCGGCCGCCAAAGGAAATCCCAACCCTTGAAGATAGGCTTCGTTCCAGATTTGAATGGGGGCTTATCACCGATATCACTCCGCCAGATCTTGAAACAAGGATTGCTATTTTGCGCAAAAAGGCGAAAGCTGAAGGACTAGATATACCAAATGAAGTTATGCTATATATTGCCAATCAGATTGACTCTAATATTCGTGAATTAGAGGGCGCTCTTATTCGCGTTGTTGCGTACTCATCCTTAATTAATAAAGACATAAATGCCGATTTGGCAGCTGAGGCTCTTAGAGATATTATTCCAAGCTCAAAGCCAAAAGTGATTACGATACTTGATATTCAGCGTGTTGTCGGGGAACACTATAATGTGAAGCTAGAAGATTTTAAAGCGAAGAAAAGAACAAAATCCGTTGCATTTCCTCGACAAATTGCCATGTATTTATCGCGGGAATTAACAGACTTCTCTTTGCCTAAAATTGGAGAAGAATTCGGAGGACGGGATCATACAACCGTGATCCATGCTCATGAAAAAATCTCTAAACTCGTACAAACAGATACTCAATTCCAAAAAGAAATTAAAGAGATTCATGAAATACTAAAAATATAGTGTGCATAACATCAACCAGCTTATACACAGTCTGTCCACATGTGGATAGGCTGTGTTTCCATTAAAAAAATACAGTTATCCACATGTTAACAAGCCCTACTAGTACTTCTAGTATTTTTTAAAAGAAAAATATATAACTAAAATCATAAAAATAGTTTAAACGGAGGATTAAGAAATGAGATTTATAATCCAACGGGATCGATTAGTTCAAGGTGTTCAAGATGTTATGAAGGCGGTAACGAGCCGAACTACTATTCCAATTTTAACGGGGATCAAAATTGTCGCGACATCTGAAGGAGTAACTTTAACAGGCAGTGATTCAGATATATCGATTGAATCATTTATTCCTAAAGAAGAAGCTGGAGATGAAATTGCTGAAATCAAGCAAACAGGCTCCATTGTGCTCCAGGCTAAGTTTTTTAGCGAAATTGTTAAGAAGCTGCCGACGGATACGGTTGAAATGCATGTGGAAAACCAGCTGCAAACAGTCATCCGCTCTGGAAAATCTGAATTTAAATTAAATGGTTTAGATGCGGAGGAGTATCCGTTATTACCGCAAATCTCGGAAGAAAATGTGTTTAAGATTCCAACCGATCTTCTTAAAGCGTTGATTCGACAAACGGTATTTTCAGTGTCCACCTCAGAAACACGCCCTATCTTGACAGGTGTAAACTGGAGAGTGGAAAATGGGGAATTAACCTGTATTGCAACAGATAGCCATCGCTTAGCGCTTCGAAAAGCAAGAATAGAAACAGAAGCTGCAGAAAATTACAATGTCGTTATTCCAGGAAAGAGCTTAAGTGAATTAAGCAAAATTTTGGATGATCATAATGATCCAGTTGAAATTGTCATTACAGAAAATCAAGTTTTATTTAAAGCCAAGCACCTATTATTTTTCTCAAGATTACTTGAAGGTAATTATCCTGATACATCCAGATTGATCCCGACAGAAAGCAAAACAGATATTGTCGTCAATACGAAGGAGTTTTTACATGCGATTGATCGTGCTTCACTATTAGCAAGAGAAGGACGAAATAATGTCGTTAAATTTACAACGATTGACGCAGGGGTTATTGAAATATCTTCTAATACACCAGAAATCGGACATGTTGTCGAAGAATTACAAAGCCAATCTGTAGATGGTGAGGATTTAAAAATCTCCTTCAGCGCCAAATTTATGATGGATGCACTTAAAACACTAGAGGGTTCAGAAATTAAGATTAGTTTCACGGGAGCCATGAGACCATTTGTTATTCGACCAATTAATGACGATTCCATTCTCCAGCTGATTTTGCCGGTTAGAACGTATTAATAAACAAGAAGGGCTGCCAGCATAAGAGCTGGTAGCTTTTCTTTGTATAATCGCTAAATTTTTAGTAAAATAGAATTTTAGGGTACATTCTAGAAATTGTTTTGATTTTATGGGAAAAATAAGGGGAGATAGCTTTTATTTTCTTTTTGACAAAAAATCAAACAATCGAGGAAGTGAAAAGATGACAGAAATCAAAATTGATACGGAATATATTACATTGGGCCAATTTCTTAAAGTAGCTGAGGTTATTGAGTCTGGCGGGATGGCCAAGTGGTTTTTAAGTGAATATGAAGTATTCGTAAATGGAGAGCAGGACCAAAGAAGAGGCAGAAAGCTCCGAACGGGAGATAAAGTTCAAATCGAGGACTTTGGTTCATTTACGATTGTTTAAAAAATAGGCCTTCTGTAGCAGAGAGCTATGCTAAAAGGATGTAGGTCCATGTATATAGAGCAATTGCTGTTAAAAAATTACCGGAACTATGAAGGATTAGAAGTCCAGTTTGAAAATAAGGTGAATGTCATATTGGGTGAGAATGCACAAGGAAAAACAAACGTCATGGAATCCATATATGTATTAGCCATGGCAAAATCGCATCGTACCTCAAATGATAAAGAACTTATTCGCTGGGACCAAGAGTATGCTAAAATAGAAGGTAGGGTCCAAAAAAATAGAGGTTCCTTGCCGATGCAATTAGTTATCTCCAAAAAGGGAAAAAAGGCTAAGTGCAACCATATTGAACAGCAAAAATTAAGTCAATACGTGGGAAATATGAATGTCGTCATGTTTGCTCCCGAAGATCTCCATCTTGTAAAGGGAAGCCCGCAGGTAAGACGGCGTTTTATCGACATGGAAATAGGGCAAGTTTCTCCCATCTATCTCCATGATGTTAGCCAGTATCAAAAAATACTGCAGCAAAGAAATCACTATTTAAAGCAGCTCCAAATAAAAAAACAAACGGATCAAACAATGCTGGATATCCTGACAGAGCAGTTTATTCAAACTGCCGTCAAAATCGTGAAAAAGCGCTTCGAATTTCTGCAGCTGCTTGAAAATTGGGCAATGCCGATTCATGAAGGAATATCAAGAGGGCTTGAATCGTTGAAAATAGAGTACAAGCCATCGGCAGATGTATCAGATGAGCAAGATTTGTCGAAAATGATAAAAGTATACGAAGATAAGTTTGGAAAAATAAAAAATAGAGAAATTGAACGTGGTGTTACGATGTTCGGCCCTCATCGGGATGATCTTACTTTTTATGTAAATGGGCGCGATGTACAAACCTTTGGCTCACAAGGGCAGCAGCGAACAACAGCTTTATCTGTTAAGCTCGCAGAAATTGAGCTTATTCATTCTGAGATTGGTGAATATCCCCTATTGCTTCTTGATGATGTACTTTCAGAACTTGATGATTATCGGCAATCACATTTATTAAATACGATTCAAGGAAAAGTACAAACCTTTGTCACAACAACAAGTGTTGATGGAATTGATCATAAGACCTTAAAAGAGGCAGCTGCTTTCAGGGTGGAAGCTGGAAGCGTGAAAAAGATTCAATGAGGTGAGCATTTGTACATCCATGTCGGAGAAGATATATTAGTTCGTTCCAAGGATATTGTCGCTATTGTTGATAAGCAAAGTGTTCACTCTTCTAAAATGATAGAAGAGTTTTTAGAGCGCCAGAAGCACTCTGTCATAAACCTCTCCAAAGGTTCTTATAAATCAGTGGTCATTACCACGAAGGAAATCTACTTTTCCCCACTGGCATCAGGTACATTAAAAAAGCGTTCCGCGAAATCTGCAATTTAAAATAAAGATAATAGTTTGGCGAAATAGAATAAGGATTAGCCAGGCTTTTTTATAGATAATTGATATTTGATAGTAATGCAAATGAAAGTGTAGGTGATCGATGTGTCAATGGAGCAAAAGGCAGTGCAGGAAGAGTCTTATGATGCCAATCAGATACAGGTTTTAGAAGGTCTAGAAGCGGTTCGTAAGCGTCCAGGGATGTATATTGGTTCTACAAGTGCTAAAGGTTTGCACCATCTCGTATGGGAAATTGTAGACAACAGTATTGACGAAGCATTAGCCGGATATTGTTCAGAGATTAATGTGTGCATCGAGAAAGATAATAGTATAACCGTCATCGATAACGGACGTGGTATCCCTGTCGATACTCAGGAAAAAATGGGCCGTCCAGCTGTTGAAGTTATTATGACCGTTCTCCATGCTGGAGGGAAATTCGGCGGCGGCGGATATAAGGTTTCCGGCGGGCTGCATGGTGTAGGTGCTTCTGTTGTTAATGCACTTTCCACTGAATTAGAAGTATTTGTTCATCGGGATGGACATATTCACTATATTAAATTTGAGCGTGGCGTTACGTGTGGGGATATAAAGATCATCGGAGAAACCGATCATACAGGGACAACGATACATTTCAGGCCAGATCCGGAGATCTTCACTGAAACACTTGAATACGACTTTGATACACTGGCAAACCGTATTCGAGAATTAGCCTTCTTAAATCGCGGCCTCCAAATTAACATTGAGGATAAGCGAGAAGATGGCAAGAAGCTAGAATATATGTATGAGGGCGGAATCAAGTCGTACGTTGAGCATTTAAATCGTTCAAAGGAAGTCCTTCACGAGGAACCGATTTATATTGAGGGCGAGCGTGATGGAATTAATGTTGAAGTATCCATCCAGTACAATGATGGGTATACAAGCAATATTTATTCCTTTGCCAATAATATTAATACGTATGAAGGCGGAACCCATGAAGTCGGTTTCAAAACAGCTTTAACAAGGGTTATTAATGACTATGCAAGAAGAAGTGGGATTTTCAAAGAAAATGATGCCAATCTTTCAGGGGAAGATGTCCGCGAAGGAATTACGGCTATTATATCCATTAAGCATCCGGACCCTCAATTTGAAGGACAAACAAAAACAAAGCTAGGGAACTCTGAGGCCCGTGCGATTACAGATACTGTTTTTTCTGAGGCATTAGACAAATTCCTGCTAGAGAACCCGGCTGTTGCGAGAAAAATCGTTGAAAAAGGGCTAATGGCTGCCCGTGCAAGATTAGCAGCTAAAAAGGCTCGTGAATTAACAAGACGGAAAAGTGCATTAGAAGTATCAAGCTTACCTGGTAAATTAGCGGATTGTTCTTCAAAGGATGCATCCATCTCTGAATTATATATTGTTGAGGGTGATTCAGCGGGCGGATCCGCCAAACAAGGGCGTGATCGCCATTTCCAAGCCATTCTTCCGCTAAGAGGGAAAATCCTCAATGTTGAGAAAGCTAGACTGGATCGAATTCTTTCAAACAACGAAGTAAGAGCCATGATTACAGCAGCTGGAACGGGCATTGGTGATGACTTTGATATTTCGAAAGCGCGATACCACAAGATTGTTATCATGACCGATGCGGATGTTGATGGTGCCCATATTCGTACTTTACTATTAACCTTCTTCTATCGTTATATGAGACAAATCCTTGAAGCGGGATATATTTATATCGCTCAGCCACCTTTATACAAAATCCAGCAAGGTAAACGGATTGAGTATGCCTACAATGAAAGTCAGCTGGAAGAAGTTATGGGGAGCTTGCCAAGCAGTCCTAAACCAAATGTACAGCGTTACAAAGGGTTAGGAGAGATGAATCCAGAGCAGCTTTGGGAAACAACGATGAATCCAGAAACAAGAACTTTATTGCAGGTAAATCTTGAAGATGCGATTGAAGCGGATGAAACCTTTGAAATCCTTATGGGTGATAAAGTGGAACCTCGCCGTCAATTTATTGAAGAAAATGCATTATATGTTAAGAACCTAGATATTTGATTGAGACCCAGGGTAGATGGCTATTATTCTATCCTGGTTTTATATACATGAAGTGCAAAGGGAGCTACTTTTGATATTTAGGCTACCTTTTATCATAGAAACTATTCATCGGGAATTTTCACCTATGGATAGATTGAGAAATAGTTGTTCACATAAAGGAGGTTCTTTACATGGCTGAAACTCCGAAGCCCTCAGTAAAAGAGATTAATATAAGTCAGGAAATGCGTTCATCCTTTCTTGACTATGCGATGAGTGTTATTGTATCTCGTGCTTTACCAGATGTACGAGATGGATTAAAGCCGGTTCATCGCCGGATTTTATACGCAATGCATGATCTTGGCATGCATTCAGACAAGCCTTATAAGAAATCAGCTCGTATCGTTGGGGATGTTATTGGTAAGTATCATCCGCATGGTGACTCTGCTGTTTATGAAACAATGGTGCGGATGGCTCAGGACTTTAACTACCGTTATATGCTTGTAGATGGGCATGGCAACTTTGGTTCTGTCGATGGGGATTCTGCAGCAGCGATGCGTTATACGGAAGCTCGTATGTCCAAAATCTCGATGGAGCTTTTAAGAGATATTAATAAAGACACAATTGATTATCAGGATAACTATGATGGGGAAGAGAGAGAGCCCGTTGTTTTGCCGGCTAGATTCCCGAATTTATTAGTGAATGGTACATCAGGAATAGCTGTTGGAATGGCAACGAATATCCCTCCGCATCAGCTTGGCGAAGTCATTGATGGAGTTCTTGCCATTAGTAAGGATCCTGATATGACAATTCCGGAGCTGATGGATATTATTCCGGGACCGGATTTCCCTACAGCTGGGATGATTCTCGGCCGAAGCGGCATTCGCAAGGCTTATGAAACAGGAAGAGGCTCTATTACATTAAGAGCAAAAGTAGACATTGAACAAAAATCAAATGGCAGAGAAGTCATTATTGTCAATGAAATTCCTTATCAAGTGAATAAAGCTAAGCTGATTGAAAGAATTGCTGAGCTGGTTAGAGATAAAAAGATTGACGGGATTACCGATTTGCGTGATGAATCCGACCGTAACGGTATGCGGATTGTCATTGAAGTTCGCAGAGATGCTAATGCAAGTGTATTATTGAACAATCTATATAAGCAAACGGCGATGCAGACGAGCTTCGGAATCAATTTGCTTGCTCTCGTTGATGGGGAACCGAAAGTACTGAATTTAAAGCAATGTTTAGAGTATTACCTCAATCACCAGAAGGTCGTAATCCGCCGCAGAACAGAGTTTGAATTAAGAAAAGCGGAAGCTCGTGCTCATATTCTTGAAGGCTTAAGAATTGCACTCGATCATTTGGATGAAGTAATTGCATTAATTCGCGGCTCTCAAACAACGGATATTGCCAGAGAAGGATTAATGTCTAAATTTAATCTTTCTGAGAAGCAAGCTCAGGCAATTCTAGATATGCGTCTACAACGTTTAACAGGCTTAGAGCGTGAAAAAATTGAAGATGAATATGCAAGCTTAGTTAAACTAATTGCCGAGCTGAAAGCGATATTAGCGGATGAGGAAAAGGTACTCGAAATTATCCGTGAAGAATTGCTTGAAATTAAAGAAAGATTTAATGATGAGCGCCGCACGGAAATCGTTGCAGGGGGCATTGAGCAAATTGAAGATGAAGATCTTATTCCCCGTGAAAATATCGTCATCACTCTAACTCATAAAGGCTATATTAAACGTCTGCCGGTTTCTACTTACCGTGCCCAAAAGCGTGGTGGCCGAGGAATTCAAGGCATGGGGACAAATGAAGATGATTTTGTTGAGCATTTAATGACAACATCAACCCATGACACAATCTTGTTCTTCACGAACAAAGGGAAGGTATATCGTTCTAAAGGATATGAAATTCCTGAATTTAGCCGTACAGCGAAAGGAATTCCAATTGTTAACTTGCTTAGCGGCATCGAGAAGGATGAATGGGTAAACGCTATTATCCCTATTGAAGAATTTGTAGATGATTGGTTCTTATTCTTTACAACTAAGCAAGGGATTTCTAAGCGTTCCCCTCTTACTTCATTTGCTAATATTAGAAACAATGGGTTAATTGCCATTAATTTAAGAGAAGATGATGAGCTGATTTCTGTACGCTTAACAGATGGACAGAAGGAAATTATTATTGGAACGAAAAATGGGCTGCTCATTCGTTTCCCTGAAGATGATGTCCGTTCAATGGGACGTACCGCAACAGGGGTTAAAGGAATAAGCTTAAGCGGTGATGATGAAGTAGTGGGAATGGAAGTGTTGGAGGAGAACTCTCAAATACTAATTGTTACGAAAAACGGTTATGGTAAACGTACACCTTCCGAAGAATATCGTA
This sequence comes from Bacillus sp. JJ1503, assembly GCF_036965125.1. Lineage (NCBI taxonomy): Bacteria > Bacillati > Bacillota > Bacilli > Caryophanales > Bacillaceae > Bacillus > Bacillus sp. JJ1503. The sequence goes on along the minus strand of NZ_JBALOZ010000281.1, from coordinate 1,755 downwards.
TTCAAGGAAGAGGCGGAAAAGGAATTAAAACATGTAATGTTACCGAGAAAAATGGAAATCTAGTTTCCATGAGAGCGGTCACTGGCGAAGAAGACTTAATGTTAATTACGACTGGCGGTGTCCTAATCCGCATGGCTGTTAGTGATATTTCGACAATGGGACGTAACACTCAAGGTGTCAGACTCATTCGTTTAGACGAAAACATAGATGAATTTGTCGCTACTGTTGCCAAGGTTGAAAAAGAAGAGGATAAACCTGAAGAGGAGTTAACAAAGCCATTAGAAAGTGCTGAATTCCTTCCAGATGAGGAATCCGTAGAAGATGATCAAGAATAATATACAAATCGGGGGAACACAAATTTTGTGTTCCTCCTTTTGTGTTTAATGGGGTATAATGGTAAAAACGACTCATGACATTTGGGGTGGAAGACTGTGCGTGTAAACATAAAGGAATTGCGAGAGGGATGTATTGTATCTGAAGATATTTATAGTCTGACAAATCGTCCAATTGTTACAAAGAAAAGCATTCTTACGAAAGAATTAATACATATATTAAATGCTTTTCTTATTGAGGAAGTAGCTGTAGAAAAGTTAATGGTTAATGGCTCTGTGTTTATTCCAAAAGAATACATAATTGATGAGAGAGAAACAAAGGAAGCACCAAGCGAGAACAATGGATGTCTGGAAGATATGTTTCTTATAGGAGTTCAAAATTTTAAAAGGGAATTTAAGAACTGGCAATCAGGTTTGCCGATTGATATTTCAAAAATAAGAAACATTATGCTTCCTCTCGTTGATAAATCAGAAACTAATCCCTCTGATTTGTTCTCCCTGCATCATTTATCAACTAATGATGAATACCTGTATCAGCACTCTGTTGCAGTCGGGCTATTAAGTGCCTTTATCGGAAAGAAACTTAAATATAATAAAGGAGATGTTTTACAGCTTGCTCTTAGCGGTTGTCTTTCAGACGCAGGAATGGCAAAAGTAAAGCCTTCTATCCTTTTTAAGAATTCAACCTTAACTCTTCAGGAATTTGAAGAGATTAAAAGACATCCAGTTTATAGCTATAAGATGGTGCAAAATATTTCTCTATTAAAAGAAACGACAAAGTTAGGGATTTTTCAACATCATGAAAGATTAGATGGAAGTGGCTATCCATTAGGGGAACAAAACAATAAAATCAGCACATTTGCCAAAATCATTGCGGTTGCTGATACCTTTCATGCCATGACTAGTAATAGACTTTACCGAAAAAAACAGTCACCTTTTAAAGTTTTAGAAATGATGCTCCAGGATATGTTCGGGAAATATGATATTGCAGCGATGCACGCAATCGGGTCAGGCTTTATGACTTTTTCAATTGGAAGCAGTGTAAAGCTTTCAAATGGTCAAATAGCTGAAATTATGTTTCTAGAAGAAAAAACTCCGACAAGGCCACTTGTGAAAATAAATCAAACCGGTGAAATTTTTCACTTAGAAAAGCTTCGGCAATTATATATAGAGGAAGTGATTAAATAGACCACAAATAGTTGGTCTATTTTTTTGCAAAAGGGAATTAACATATTTTACAATAATAAAAAGTCGATTTATGCGTAAAAAACACTTGCAAAAGCACTATGGGCTTGTTATACTAATTCAAGTCAGCAAGCGAGAGCAAATAACTCCTTTGAAAAAAAATGTTGACAACGTTATATAGAAATGATATATTAATAAAGTCGCCTCTGAGCGATATGATAGTTCTTTGAAAACTGAA
>NZ_JBALOZ010000280.1:0-5277 GCF_036965125.1 Bacillus sp. JJ1503 | reverse complement strand
GACTAAAAGGAGCACTCTAGTGCAAGATTAACTGAAATTGCAGAAAAGAAAAGGAAGTTTAATAAGAATAATAGAACTTAGTAATAGCTGGAGTAAAAGTTTGACGAATACGGTCTCTTGGAACATTTATTTTAAAAGAGGTGTAAAGCATGCAATATGTTAAGGTTCTTTTATTAGATCAGTTTTTAGCAAATGCTAATGACCCGAGCTGGTATCTTCCATTTACTGAAGCAGTTAAAAACTTATCAGAGGAAGAAGCAGTTTGGAAGCCTACTGAAGATAGTCATAGTATCGCTGAAATTGTACAGCATCTAATTTACTGGAATGAAACATGGCAAATAAGATTCCAACAATCTGATGTTAAAGCAGTTCAGCCTATTGAAGATAATGATAAAAGCTTTGTTATTCCAGAAAATAAAAAGTTTAATGAATTAAGAGAGCGACTAGAAGTGGTGCTGTTACAATGGCAAGGTCTACTAACCGAAGAACAACTCGAAAGTGATGTAAATGGATTCAGTTTACCAGTGAAATGGTATGAGTTACTCGGAAATTCTATTACGCATAACGCCTATCATATTGGTCAAATCGTTTATATACGGAAGTTGCAAGAAAGCTGGTATCGTAGTAATAGGTAATCTTATTTTCAATCCTTTATTTTAGAATCTCTTCAACAATCGGGCGTTGCGGAAAAGATTTTGAATTGATGTACTTATATTATAGGGTACGTTGATCCAAGAAGGGGTTAACGCTTATTTGTCGAAGTTATTGTACTAAATCATGGTATTTAAAGAATTGGAATAATATAGGAAACCGAATAATAGTTGTAAAGGGACTGATTCAATTATGGATATTAGAAAACCATATGATTTTGAACTAAAAAAAGTATTAACACTTTCTCCTCAAGCTGTTTTTGATGGCACATTGGGTGAAGTAGAACCTACGAAAGAAAAAATTAACCAGCTTGTTAACCCACTTTTGGAAAAGGGAAGCTATTATTTAATAGCATCAGAAGAAGATAAATTAATGGGGTGGATACTTTTAGGACCAAGCAAGGACCAATTTACTGATATGATAAATGGATTTATTTACGAACTATTTGTTTTAAAAGAATTTAGAGGAAATGGCATTTCCAAACAGTTAATGAAAGCAGGTATTGACCATCTAAAAAAAGATGGATACTCAGAAATCCGTCTAAGTGCATTTGCAGGGAATCAAGCAATTAAACTGTATGAAAAATTTGGATTTGGCATAAGGACAATTACTATGAGTTTGCAGTTATAAGAAACTAATTATCTCACTAACGGAGTGCGATAGTTGGAGAAGGCATTTTTCGGTAAACCAAAAGTTTGAAGGTGCGAATTAGGGATTATTTATATAATGTGAGACAGGCTGTGAAGATATTTGAGAGGTAATAAAGCAATGCTGTTTGATCTAGATGATACCTTACTTAATAGGGATGAAGCAGTAGATAAAATATTTTTAATTATTTTAGAAAAGTGTTATGAGGATGTTAAACATTCAGTTAAAAACGAAATGTTGAAGAAGTTCAAAGAATATGATAAGAGAAACTATGGCTATAGTGATAAAACAAAAGTTTTAGAATCATTTTTTAATGAATTTCCACCAAAATATAGATTGCCACGCAATTACATTCAAGATTTTTGGAATTTTAATTTTCCTCAGTGTTTTTCTATAAACCAAAGAATAATAAATATTGTAAATACTATAAAGATGCAAGCTAAAGTTGCGATTATAACAAACGGCTCAACTCAGAGACAAAAAGCTAAAATCATTAACACTAATTTAAATAATTGTTTTGATATTATAATTATTTCTGAAGAGGTGGGATTTAGTAAACCTGACAAANNATTAAATAAGCTTGATGTGGAACCGGAAGCCGCATTTTTCATTGGGGATGACATTGAAAAGGATATTGGTGGTTGTCAAAATGCAAATATAAAGGGTATATGGTTCAATCCTCATATGATCAAGAATGATACCGAAATAACACCATATGCCAAGATCAATACTTTTGATAGATTATTAAGTTATTTTACTTAAAATACATTATCAGAAGTTGTTTTATTGCACAATATTTTTTAATGAGAAAAACAATAATAATGATTCTTGAAATGAAGAAAAAAAGATCGAACTTAATAATATTGAAAAGAGTTCGTTGTTGGCCTAACGGGTACCTTGAGTTCAAGAAGGATCGCTGCGATACTCTTTTTTCTAATTCTAATGAAATAGGATTGTTGAAATAGAAAAAGAATAGTAGAGGTTATAAAATAAAGTAAAATTAAGGGATATGGAGGATATTGAAAATGCCAGATATATACCATAAAACCTACATTAAAGTACCTTTAGAAGAAGTGTATAAAACAGTTTCAACATCTCAAGGTTGGAATGCTTGGTTCACAGATGACACATCGTTGGAGATAAACCCAGATGGCACTGGTGAGATACGATTGAGATGGACAAATTTTGGCAGTGAAAATGTAAATATTGAAGACGGGGGGAAGATACTTGAGGCAACTCCTAACAAAAGATTTGTTTTTCAATGGTCACCAGGAGAACAAAATTCAACAGTAACTTTTAAACTTGAGCCTTATAAAGACGGAACATTAGTAGTTCTTAATGAGATGGGCTATACAAATTCTGAAAAAGACTTAAAAGCCTGTATTGGATGTGCAGTAGGTTGGGGAGAAGCCTTAACACTTTTAAAGATCTACTTAGAGTATGGAATTGTATTTAAACAGGATTTATAATTCTTTAATTTATTGGTATATGTAGTCTTCGAAAAGTAATGTACATAAGGTGATTGTGGTAATAATACCAATCTTAATCATCAAAAGGATTGGAAGTATAGTAATGAGGTATTATGGTAGAAATTAACTCTTATATAATTAAAAGAACTAGGAATAATGAACAACATTAGTATTCAAACAAATGCCTGTCCCCATATTCGGTAAAGGTTTTACCTTTAAAAGAAGTAGGAGACAGGCCAATATCATTTAATGTTCTATTTTCCTAACCATAAACTCTCCTTTAGAGTCATTAACTATCCCCTTAATATCCTGCCCAGAAAGATTTTGGAAAAGTCGAAGTCCAAACTCCTGTGCTACGGCAAAAAGGTGGTCAAAGATATCAGCTTGAACCGTTTCGTACACTGCCCATCTGACATCATTTGTAAATGCGTAAATTTCTAGCGGCAACCCATTTTCGGTAGGGGCCAGCTGTCTTACGATTAACGTCATCTCTCGATTAATTCCTGGATGATTTTGAAGATAGTTGCTGATATAAGCCCTAAATACACCGATATTCGTAAGAGCCCTCCCGTTCACCGGGTTGTTTCGATTGATATCGTGCAAGGAATTGAACTCTGCAATTTCACGCTCCCGGTTAATGATATAATCTGAAAGATAGTGAATGGTTTTATATTTATCAATCATCTCTTCTGTACAAAACGAAATACTGTTTGTATCGACAAATAAGGCACGTTTGATCCGTCGACCTCCTGAAGATTGCATGCCCCTCCAGTTCTTAAAAGAATCGGATATCAAGGCATAGCTTGGAACCATTGTAATCGTTTTATCAAAATTTTGGACCTTTACTGTGTTTAATGAGATATCAATAATATCTCCATCTGCCCCATATTTAGGCATTTCAATCCAGTCCCCAACCCGAACCATATCATTGGCCGTCAACTGTACCCCCGCTACTAGTCCTAATAAGGAATCTTTAAAAACGAGCATCAATACAGCGGATAAGGCGCCAATTCCACTTAGAAGAATAAAGGGGCTTTCCCCCATCATGTTCGCAATTACTAAGATGATCCCAAGAGTGATGACAATAATCTTCGTCACTTGAATATACCCTTTAATCGGCTTCACCTTCGATATTTCATACGTTTGATAAATATCGTTGAGGGCGTTTAATAAGCTATTCACAACCCATAATCCAGCGATAATCAAATAAGCAATTGCACTTTTTTTAATCAAAATCTCATGAGTAGGAAAGGTGAATGAAAAGTAATATATAATGATTGCCGGAACAATATGAGATAACTTATGAAAAACCTTCCGATCCAAAAGCATATTATCCCACTGGTATTTGTTATTCATTACGATATGAGTGATAATTCTGATTACAACCCTTTTGGTGATAAAATTCGCAGTCATACAGATAATAGCAATAAATAGGATATTAAGAAATATAGATAAATATTCAGCTGTTGCAGGATCCAAATCAAATGTTAGAACAAATTTTCTAATGAATTTCATTTATTTCCTCCATTATATGTATAAAATCTCAGCTTCTACTTATGGAACTTTTACTCATTATATCAGAGTATAATAAGCTTTACTTAGGATGAGTTTTTAACAATTTTTGCAACTTACAAAAATTATTTTTATTTAATAACTCTAAGCTTTAATACGAAGGCTTATTATTTAAAACGACATGAATGTAATCTTTGATACATACTATATTTTGGGGGTGGAAAAATGGCGAGAGTAGCTTACCGGACTGCAGATGTTGATTTAATGGCCCGGATGATGAGAGCAGAAGCTGAAGGCGAAGGAAAACAAGGAATGCTCTATGTTGGAAATGTCATTGTTAACCGTGTTGTTGCAGAATGTACTGACTTTAAAGATTTGAGAACAGTTAAACAAGTCATTTTTCATGTACAAGGAGGAAATTACTCGTTTGAAGCTGTCCAAAAAGGCAATGTATTTTATCAAAGGGCAAGAGAATCCGAAAGAAGATTAGCAAGACAGAATTTGGAATCTTGGAGAGATCACCCAGCGAAATATGCTCTTTGGTACTTTAATCCATATGGTCCTTGTCCTCCTACATGGTATGATCAACCCTTTTCTGGTCAATTTAAAGAACATTGTTTTTATGAACCAGCAGCTGGAACATGTGCAAGTGTTTATAGCGGATGATAAGTTTGAAAACCGAAATACGTCTTTTTATCCTTTAAAATTATAAATTTTTTTTAAGGGCAAATTCCTTAAAGTGACTAACATTATTATTATTATTTGAAAAGTACTTTATGTTATACAGGATTTAAAATGGATTTAATTGACTCAAACGGGGAATTAGAGTATTTTTTATATGCTTGTATAAAGTTACTCACAGGGGATAGTGATGAAGAACTATAGGTTAAAAAATGAATTTAAAGGCTACAGAAAAGGATCAAAATTTTACGTTGTGGCTGAATCTGAATTTATCGGGGTAAAAGAATTTGTATTGCGAACCGAGGATTTAACTCGC
>NZ_JBALOZ010000279.1:0-1630 GCF_036965125.1 Bacillus sp. JJ1503 | reverse complement strand
CCCGTTCGTAATATAAGGTTAGCCAGATTTTTCTGGTTGACCTTTTTCTATATGGTCATATGATTACGGTAGTCGGGGTAGAACGTCGCCCCCGTGGGATTTAATCCCGTCAGCTAAACTGTTCACCCCCTACTTGTATAAACATGTTTCAGGCTGGTTGGGACAACGATCCCGTTTAACAAGCGAACCTATGACATTACAAGAAGCCCTAGGGGATACCGACTAATATTGCATTACTTGGAGGAGATACAGTATGAATCCAGTCATTGGTCTGGATGTTTCAAAAGGGGAAAGTCAGGTACAAGCATTTTTAGATAAAGGCAAACCATACCGTAAGAGCTTCAGTATTAAACACGATCTTGAGGGTTTGGGGAATTTATTAGAGTACCTTCAAGAAGTTGAGAGTTCCGCAGGTGGTCATCAACCTTCGGTCGTTTTAGAATCAACTGGGCACTATCATACTCCCGTTATTCAGTTTTTAGAGGAACAAAAATATGTTTATATTATCGTTAATCCTCTTATCTCACACAGAGCTAAGAGCTCAAGCCTACGAAAGGTTAAAACAGATGCAATCGATGCTTATCACCTTTGCGAACTCTATTATAAAGAGGAGTTAGAACCATACAAGAAGCGTGGAATTCAACTCTTGAACCTTCGTAATCTAACAAGGCAACAAGAGAATATTGCAGAAATATCAGCGAAAACAAAGTTACAGTTACACTCTTTAATCGACCAGGTATTTCCTGAGTACCGAGGTGTATTTGGAAGCCTCTATTCAAAGGTTTCGTTGCTTACTTTACTAGCCTTTCCTACTTCTGAGGCAGTATTAAGTGTAAGTGAAAAAGAAATTACAAATAGGATAGCTTCATTATGTAAAAGTCGTTCGGAGACTTGGGCAAAGGAAAGGGCACAGAAGTTGCGCGAAGCAGCCCTGCGTAATCCTTTTCAAAACAACCTCTACCAAAGTCATATCTTTAACCTTGAGATCTTAGTTAAGATTGTTCTTCAATACCAAGAACATCTATCCAAAATTGCGAATGAAATAGATGCTCTCGCTAAGGAAATTGAAGAATATGAGATCCTTCAATCTATCCCTGGAATTGGAGAAAAAATCGCTGCAACGATTATTTCCGAAATTGGAGAGATAGATCGGTTTAATGGTGCCAAAAAGTTAGTTGCATTCGCTGGAATAGATCCTAGTGTCTACTCTTCTGGAAAGTTTACTGCATCCGTAAATCGAATTACCAAACGTGGCTCATGTAGACTTCGTCATGCCCTGTATATGGCTGTTCAAAGTGGGATTCGAGATGCACGTAAAAAGAAAACGACTGATGAGATTATTCCACGCAATAGAAGACTACGAGAGTTTTACGACAAGAAGCGAGAAGAAGGAAAACCCTTCAGAGTAGCGATCATTGCCTGTGTAAATAAGCTCTTACATTGGATTTACGCCTTACTAAAAAGCAAATCTACTTTCCTAAATATAGATTAAAAACTATATCTAACTAAATACAACAAAACCTTCCAAAACGAGTATAACGGAAGGTTATTTAGCATGAACATTTTTAGTATATCATGGGGTTATTAAACTTTTTATTGAAAAATGTTGACAAACTATTAGCTGGTTTAG
>NZ_JBALOZ010000278.1:0-13793 GCF_036965125.1 Bacillus sp. JJ1503 | reverse complement strand
GAATGGCAAGCTTGATTAATGTTAGACAAGGAGTGTGGAAGTGAAGGATTTAATTGGAGTAAAAATAAAGAGTTTACGAAAAGAGCGAAAGTTAACATTAAAACAAATAGCCGATCAAACTAATCTTTCAATCAGCTTTTTATCTCAAGTGGAACGCTCAAAATCATCCATAACGCTTGAATCATTGAAAAAAATTTCTGAAGCACTTGGAGTCAATCCGAGCTACTTCTTTTCAGATTCTGATAGGAAAGCTACACCAACTGTTATGAGAAACATAATTAATAAGACGAACACCTTACATAGCCAATTTTTTTATAGGGATTTAGTGGGAAACATTGAAAATCCACTATTTAATCCTATATTAGTATTGCTTAATCCAGGCGCTAATAGAGAGGATTCTTATTCACACTCGGGGCAAGAATTTCTTTACGTTCTAGAAGGGAAACTTACTATCCTTATTGACAAAGAGGAATATGATCTGAATCCCTTTGATTGTATTTTCCTAGATTCAACAACTCCCCACAATTGGATGAATAAAACAAATTCGATTGTAAAATTCCTTTGCATTTCAAGTATTCCTGTTTAAGTTCCAACGGGTTAGTTAGAAATTATCTATGGTTGCTGCGAATCTTTCTGAACTTGGTTGATCATCTTTAAATTAACTATCCTAAGTTTTAATGAAAAATTCAGGTATTACTTTCTTATTTAAAACAAACAATAACCATCAAAAGTTGATTTAACAACATTTGATGGCTATTTGTCTTTTATTATTTTCTATGAACACTATTGAAATATGAAAAATGGGAACATCAACAATTAATCTTGACCCACCAAGCAATCTGATTTCATATCGCTTTCCTTTTTCAACACTTCACATATTCTTTTTAGTCCCTCTTCTAAAACAGATCTTGGACATGCCAGGTTAAGGCGAATATAACCGTCTGAATTGTCGACAAACATATTTCCTCCTTCTAGAAGCACTCCAGCGTTGTTGGCAAAGTATAATGGCAAGTTTTCTTCGTTGGGCAGATAGGATTTAATATTCACCCATGCCAGATAAGTGGCCTCAGGAATCCGAAACTCAGCTTCAGGTAAATGATGTTCTAAATATTGTTTGGTAAAAGCAAAATTGTCATCTAGATAGTTTTTTAATTGTTTTAGCCATTCATGACCGTGCTCGTAGGCAGCCTGCGTTGCTGCAATGCTCAGCGGGTTTTCAAAATCGTAGTGGCGGGCCTTCCACACCGCTCTGATTTCATCATTAGGAATGATGACGTTCGAGAACATTAACCCAGCCAAATTAAAGGTTTTGCTTGTTGCCATGCAAGTGATAATCCTATCTGTTTGCGGGAAGACTTTTGCCAGTGGGGTATGAACAACTCCATTTCTAAGCAAATCGCAATGAATTTCATCCGAAATAATCCACAAATTATTTTCAAGGCAAATGTCGCCAAATTTCTTTAACTCTTCTGGAGTCCACACACGACCAGATGGATTGTGGGGATTACAGAAAATGCATAATGTTACTTTTTCATCTCTCGCTTTTGCTTCTAAATCATCAAAATCCATCGTGTAATAACCCTGTTGATTCACTAGATCAGAGGTTACTAATTCAATATTACTGAAATCCGCAGCATGTTTGAAATAGGCATAAGACGGGGTAACAATTAAAACCTTCTCGTCTGGTTTGCAGATATATTCAACCAACTCATACAAAGCAGGTATAATTCCAGGCGAAGTCACCAAGTGCTCTTGTTCGAAGGTCCAGTTGTAATGCTGTTTCGTCCAATTGGAGAAAGCAAGATAATAGTTTGGATCAAATACCTTGCTATAACCAAAAATCCGCTTATCCACTCGCTCTTTGACCGCTTCGATAATTTCAGGAGGAGCAGCAAACTCCATATCAGCTACCCACATACGAATAAATTCATCATCTTTATAAGGGAAAACCATGTCTTTTGGTGCTTTAAAAATATATTCTCTAAAGCCGTCCGTGTTCATTGCATTTGTCCCTTTACGATCAATTATTTCGTCAAAATTATACTTCATCTTTTTTCCACTCCTTCTAGCATCCTTAACCACTTTTTCTCTTAAAAGAATTTAGATTTTTTTAAAATTTCCTTTATCTTATAATTCAAATTATTTCATTCATTGAAAAGCCTGTCTACAAAAATATGACTCGAACTTTTCTTACTAGTGCTTTCTTTAACTCGAATGACAATTTTAAACTTTGTAATTTTAAGGAAATCAAATTAGAATATTTAATTAGGAAGCCTAACTAATTTGGTATCTGCCTTTTAATATCTTAAACTTAGAGTAGATGTGACTCGCGTCTTGGAGCGCCCGTACGAGAAATGCTCACTATGAAGGGTTCATGACTCGCGTTTCGGAGCACCCGTGTGAAAAACGCTCACTATGAAAGGTTCATGGGACTCGTTTTGTTGGACCTTTATGAAAAAACTCGCCATGAAGGGTTTGCTTAAGTATTTGCAAAAAAAATTGAAATGGGAGTACAACATGGATAAAAATAATCGCCTTTATTTTGGCTGGTATATTGTGATCGCTGCTTCCGTCATTGTGTTGCTTACTACTGGCTTGCGAATGGGCATCGGTCCCTTTGTCAATCCGATTATGGAGGATTTAAAGTTATCTCGCACGGAATTTTCGCTGATTGTTTCAGCTGGAATGATTGTTTATGGGATCGGCATGTTGCTAGCTGGAATTCTATTAAAAACTTTTCATACACGTTTTGTATTATTGATAGGATTAGCCATTGTATGTATTTCGATTGTATGGACGGTTAACTCCAACGGGATGCTTTCGTTTCTATTATCATTCGGTGTGTTCCTGTCGATTGGACTTTCTTTTTTAAGTAGTATTACGTTATCGCCCATTATTAGTAAATGGTTTGTCCGTCAGAGAGGGAAGGCACTTTTTTATTTAACGACCGGGGCAATGGCGGGGATTGCCGTAATGACGCCCGCTGAAACCTGGCTGATTGGTCTTGTCGGCTGGCAGAACACCCTCTTACTATTTGGTGGAATATTTATCATCCTTGTCCTTCCATCAGCCATTTTAATAATGAGGGAAGATGTTCCGGCTGGGGCTGACGGTATGGGAGCCGCTGGCGAGAAAATTAGCCGGGAAGAACCAGCCATCACATTTAAGGATGCATTAATGACAAAGACATATTGGAAAATTATTTTTAGTTTATTTGCTTGTGGATTTGGGATGAATCTATTAGGTTCCCATGGGGTGCCGATGTTGATCGATCATCATTTTTCACCCATGACCGCTTCGTTTGGGATAGGGATGATCGGGATTGTTGCCATTATTGGCACATTGTTTTTAGCGCAGCTTGCGGACCGTTTTCCACGGAAAAATCTTTTATTTATCATCTATTTTGTTCGCGGACTTGGATTTTTCGCTCTCGTTTTATCGATGACTACCTGGCAGCTCTTTCTCGTTTCCTTTATTGGAGGGTTGGTATGGGCCGGTTCCGTTGCTATGTCCACAGCGATTTTAGGTGACTTATACGGAGTGCGGTTACTCGGAATGTTAAACGGATTCGCCTATTTTGTAGGGCATCAAATCGGTGCAGCCATCGGGTCATTCATGGGAGGCTGGGCATTCGAAGTGTTCGGAACTCATTTCATTTCGTTTGGTGCTGCAGGGATCCTTGCCATTCTTGCTAGTTTTGCATCCATTACATTGCCTAAAAGTCTATCATTCTCTCAAAAAATAAAAATGGGGGAAAAGCATAAAATAACAGTTGGACAATGAGTTGTCGTGTAATAAATTTGCATAAATAAGAATTTAGAGGCTAGATGAAAATCCTGGGAATTTGCTCAAAATATAAATCAAATCGATGGGCCATTTGAGCCTAGTCCATTAATATCTAATCTAATGGAAAAAGAAATTCACGGTGAGATTTCTTCAGAAGAAGTCGTGGAAAAATTAAACCTAGCATACAAGCAAGAGAATGAACATAAACGATCTATTTGTTTAAGAATAGCACCTCCTAATATTAGACAGAGCTAAAATTAGGGGTGCCGTTCATATCATCTTTTTTTCATATTTAGAATCTTGATGCTAAATTTAATTCGAAGATAGATACCTTCTCAAACAATTATTCAGCTTTTACTAAGATTTTTATATGGTTTCTTTCTTTTAGTAGACCTTCGAAGCCTTCATCAATTACTTCATCAAGCGTGATGCGTTTCGTTACGAGTTTATCTGCAGGGAAGTATCCTTGTGCCATTAAACTGATGACGGCTGGGAAAACATCACGATATCCGATAATCCCCGTTACTGAACGTTCCTTTAGAACGATATTTTGAGGATGAATGGATGCTTCCTTCTCAAAAATACTTACAATCATAGTTTCTCCGTTGAATTTCGTAGAGTTAATGGCTTGTGTTAAAACTGGCGGTACTCCAGTCACTTCAAATGAAACATGCACTCCACCATTTGTTAGCTGGTGGATTTGCTCTACAACGTCACCATTATTCGGATCAATCGCGATCGCGCCTAGTTCTTCTGCTTTTTGTCTGCGTTGTTCAGATAATTCAACTGCATAAATTTCTGCTGCACCCGCTGCTTTTAATGCTTCAATAACTAATAAACCGATTGGGCCCGTTCCAAAAACAGCTACTTTATCGCCGACTTGGACTTTACTTTGTTTAACAGCATGAAGAGCAACAGCTGATGGCTCCACGAGTGCCCCTTGTTCATAAGATACATTTTCCGGAAGCTTATGAATCATATGTTCTGGCACAGAAGTGAATTCAGAAAATCCGCCTCCGCCTCCTGCCAGGCCATAGAATCCCATTTTCGAGCAAAGATTATATTTTCCTTGTTTACAAGCTTCGCATTCTCCACAAGAATAAATTGGTTCTACTGCAACTCGGTCACCCACTTGTACCTTTGATACCCCTTCACCGACTTCAACAACTTGTCCAGAAAACTCATGTCCCATGACAATAGGAGCTTTATCACCCGTTAATGGATGTGGTGTTTCCGCTGGAATAAAAATAGGACCTGCGGTATATTCATGTAAATCACTACCACAAATTCCACACCACTCCACTTTAATTTTTACTTCCCCTTTTTTTGCTACCGGTTCATCAATATTGTCTAGTCTTAAATCTTTTGCGTTATGCCATCTTAATGCTTTCATTCAGCCCATCCCCTATCTTACGTCATTCTTTGGTGTATTTTTGCTACACACTTCTATAATGCAAATTTCGTGCCAACTTCAAAATTACTACATTGATATAGTTTCTAACTCCTTTTTTATAAAAAAATAAAGACAAAATGAAACAACTTTTCTCAAATTGTTTCATTTTGTCTCATATCGACTCGCTTTGTCTCACTATAAGTGGCTGGTCTAAAAAATATCTCTCGAAATAAATAAGATCCGCGGAATGAAATCCAACTGATTCTATCTTTATGATTACAAATCATATTTTTTCATCTTTCGATATAAAGTGGCTCTCGATATTTGTAATTCCTTTGCTGCATTGGATACATGCCCCTTATATTTGATGAGTGCGTCTTTAATCTTGTTGATTTCTACTTCTTCTCTAAAGTTATTCACTTGTGTATAAGTATTTGTTAATGATATTTCATCCAAAGTTGATGTCAATTGTAACAATTCATCATCTGTAGGAACTTTATATGCATATAGTAGTTTGCATCGTTCGAGTGAATTTTTTAATTCACGAACATTCCCATGCCATTGACCCTTTGTAAAAATACTGATTAACCTTTTTCTCCAACGCGGAAACCATTGTTCTTTCAGAAAAAAGTTTTCTATTAAACTTTTTATATCTTCTTTTCTTTCGCGTAATGGAGGAATGGTCATAGGATACACGTAAATTCGATAAAAAAAGTCTTCTCTCATTTTTCCTTGTTTCACTAAATCTCTTATATCGATATTGGCCGCTGTAATGAGACGGACATTTACCTTCCTGACATCTGTACCACCTAAACGCGTTAACTCTTTTTGCTGAAGAACTCTCAATAAAGCTTTTTGCATCGATTGAGAAATATCGCCAATCTCATCAAGAAACAGAGTACCACCGTCTGCTTGTTCAAATTTACCTTTGAAGCCTTTTTTATTAGCTCCTGTAAAGGCACCTGGTTCATAACCAAAAAGTTCACTTTCTAACAACTGTTCAGGAATAGCAGCACAATTTACCTTAACAATAGGACCTGTTGAACGATGACTATTATGATGAATGGCCTCTGCAATTATTTCTTTTCCCACACCTGTTTCACCAAGTATATGAACAGGAGCTTCTGTGGGAGCCACTTTTTCTACTTCTTTTAACAGATCGTGATATTTTTTACTTACTCCTTTAACTCCATCAAATCTCAAAGGTATGGTTTGTTCTTCTTCCTCCATAATCGGAATGCGGTAACCAATCACTCTATTTTCTTTTAAGATGGGAATAAGTGTATTTGATAGGTTTAAATCTTCTTTATCTACTTCTGTAAGCGATAAACCTATCAAACCTTGATAATTAGGAATGAGTTGAGGCGATAAAGCACAAATGGTTTTATCCCATGAACATATAATAGAAAGAGTATCTGAATAGAAGTCATGCTTGAAATATTGAGCACCCCTAACAGTTCTTGATTTTGATTTAGAATCGGAGCGGCAAAGCAGTTCCAAGATTGAGAGGCTCTAGCAAAATGCTCATAGCCATTAACGTTTATCGGTTTTAGCCATCTCTTTACCAACCCAATCGCATTTGTACCTACTTCCTCCTCAATCCATGTTACTCCCTCTTTAAAGGAAATACGCTCTGCTGCATTTACAATGGAACTTTCACCCGCTCTATACAAAATACATCCGTCAGAGTCCGTTAAAATGGTTACATAATTGGAAGCCTTTAAAAATCTTTGTAATTGTGGAAGAGTCTGTTTCGTCAAACTGATCAATAGTTGATTCTCTTTCATTTTTTTTTCAAAGTCTTCTCTATTTAAAATTTTCGTGGCAACTCCATCATACGGATTTACGTTATGTTGTCTACATAATTGCCAAGACTGGAGAATTTCATATGACAAATTTCGTTCATCGATAGAACCTTCTTGTACAAAACTCATCCAAGTTTGCTTTGTCACCACTGCACTAGTCATTCAAGAAAAACCTCCTAAAGAGCAATACCTTTAGTTCTAGTATTTTAGATTCAATATCCATACTCTCTTGTATTAATTATGACATAATTTGGGTAGTTTTTCTTCTGTTCCTGATTAGGTAATTGCAACCATCCTTAACTTAGTATTCTCTAAAGCTTATAAACTGACAAACTATATATCTCCCTTCTATGACTATGGGATTTTTCATATTCCTGCCTCTTTCCGATTGAATGTAGCAAATCCCCTAACTTAGTAAAACCTACCTGACTATGAGACTAACACCATAGCCAAAATAAATCGCATTTTATTAGCCCAAGAGGAGTAAAAGCCCAGCTACTGCGGGCGTTGAAATCATCGATATTTTTAAAACTGATTTTGGGGCAAAGTTGGTGAATTTCGCGCCAATATAGGCACCAGTCATCGAACCGACTAATATTTGTATAAGAAGAATCACATCAACATATCCGCCCGTACTAAATCCAAGGCTGCCGCCAATCGCGATTGGAAGCATGACCAGCATCGTGGTTCCGACGGAGTGACGGACTGATAATCCTAAAAAGATCATTAATCCAAGCTGGATAAATGGTGCAGCTCCGATGCCGAAAGACCCTGCCATCAGACCGGAAAGCAGCCCCAGAGTAATTGCTCGAATCCAAAATCCGTAATTATTTTCTGAAGCAGCTGAGGCCTCCTGCACGGCTGAAGGCTGTTTTAATAGAAATAATCGGAAAACGAGTAATATCGAACAAAAAATCAGTATGCCCCCAGTGAACCAATGCAATTGCGCAGTAGGGATAATCGCGGCAATCATCGAGCCAAAAAAGGCGCCAATGGCACCAAATGCCCCGACAACGATTCCCGCCTTTAACACGATATTGCCTTCGCGGTAATGACTGACCACACCTGATAGACAGGTAAATGCCATTGCCGCTAAAGATGTACCCAACGCCGTATGTATTGGGATATGAAACATCAATGTCAAAATCGCAATAATAAATCCAGCCCCGCCAGCCCCGATAAATCCTAACAGTATTCCTAAGATCAGCATCGTAAATATAATAGCCAAATGAAAACCCCTCTTCCGCCTATTTCTTCTTGTGTCCTCTATCCATAATAAAATCCCTTTTCATAATATATATTATTTGAATGAATTTCATATTTCCAATCCCTTGTCTCCCAACGTTTCAAGACATCGCCCCCAACTCCAGCGATGCAGCACATTTCAGCCACTCCTTCCAGGTCCATTTTGATGGCAATCATATTAGGCAGATTAGTCCGCCGATGAACATCCGGAACACGAACACACAATAGGGTAAATATGATTTTTTCACTAAAAAAACTCACTTCTCTCATTTGGAAAACCTACTTTACTCGTATCGTAAAGCAATTAACTACTACTTTCAAACTATTTTTAAAATTCCGTTAAATAAATCGCGATTTTGGCACAGTACAAAGAAAACGCGCACCATGAAAGTATCATAACGACCGTTTCTCGCACTTTCCTAAGAAAACACGCTTCATGAAGGGTTCATGACAACCGTTTCTGCACTTTCCTCAGAAAACGCGTTCCATGAAAGGGTCAAGACGGCCGTTTCTGGCACTTTCCTTCAGCAATATCCAACCAAACAAGGAAATTCCTTTTGTTCCTTTTTCCATTCACGAAAACTTATAAAGCGATTAGCGATGAATACCTCTTCATCCGGAGCCATTTCACGACAATTCAATGCCCTTCGTCCCGTCGTTCGCCACAAATGTATTTTCGCTTCTTCTTCACTTTCAGCAAAAATAAAAGCCCATTTCCGCTCCCCCACCTTAAGTGCATACATATGAATCTCGCAAAAACGAAGATAATTGTTTTCAATCATGTTTGTCAATTTCTCCATATCTGGCTGAACTTCAAACAAAACAGAATCCTCATCATCCAATGATATTTTCCCCTCTTGAATTAAGCACAAAATGTAATGAGCAAGGACATGCTCCTCATAGCGCATGGCATCTTCATAAAGAGCTTCAATCGTCGGCATCATCCATTCTCCCTGTAAATTGATTATAGTTTACAAAAACAGTTCCGACTGGGCCGTTGCGGTTTTTGGAGATAATCAGCTCCAGCTGTTTCTGGTCTGAGGCCAGATCATAGTACGTATCACGGTAGAGGAAAATAATGACGTCCGCATCTTGCTCGACACTTCCCGATTCACGGATGTCCGACATGAGAGGTCGTTTATTTTGCCTTTGCTCCACCGCTCGATTTAATTGGGCAAGCAAGAGAACGGGGCAGTTCATTTCCTTGGCGAGCATCTTCAATTCCCGAGAAATTTCCGTCACTTGCATGTGCATGTTTCCGCCATAATCCTGGTTTGGGCGAATTAACGTTAAATAATCAATCATGATGATCGGTTTTGGTTCAGGAAATTGATGAATCAGCTTTCTCGTTTTCGCCCTCATCTCAGCGATTGTTTGCCTGGCGCCGTCAAATATCTGCATATCTGTCTTGGATATACGCCCGATAATGTCCGTCCATTTTTCCTTTTGCTCCAAACTAAGACTTTGAAAAGGGTTTCGTAATTTGATGCGGTTGATCCCCCCTGTGGAGGCGATTAACCTTTGTACCAAGCTTTGAGTAGGCATCTCGAGTGAAAAAATAATGGGAAGATACCCATGCCAGCCAGCTTCTTTCGCAAAATGGAGCATCACATCTGTTTTTCCCATGGATGGCCTAGCAGCAATGACCGTCAGCTCCCCCGCTTGAAAACCATTCGTCATTTGATCCAAACGCTTAATCCCCGCAGGAATCCCTTTTGTTTGCTTCCCTTCCTGCCATGGTGCTTCATAAATATCAGCCAATGCTGTTGAAATGGACAAATGGTCATCCATTCTCGCTTCATCAATGAGATGTAACGTCTGAATCACTTGCTGGATTCCCCAGTCCTCCTCTTTTGCCCGTGTTAAAATATTTCTCTTCTCCCGCTCCTTCCATTGGTCAAGAAGGAGCTGCTCATATTCATCAAACTTTTTCGGATTGGCATACGATTGTAGATCGTAAAGATAGGAGATTCCTCCGAACGGTTCCATATCCACGGTTGTCGTGAGCGTAATGATGTCCACGCTCCTGCCTTTTTCATGCAAAAGACGCATTTCCCTATAAAGTGCTTGATGACGATGGTCTTCAAATTGTTCAGGCCTGATCACACTATTCCCTATGTAAAAATTCTCCTTCAGCATACAGCCAAGCAGCGCTTTTTCGACAGTCATGTCACTCCTCCCCCTCTGACGGATTATGCTGATAAATACTTGGTACATTGGGGCTCATTTCTGTCATAGCTGGACCCTTTTTCCGCTGTTCAAACTCCTTCTCCAACGCCCATACATCTTCCAGCGTGTTCACCCGTTCGTCACGCCACCTTTTCAAAATCCCATATGTATACCGCCAATTTCGTTTACCGACAGATAATGATATTTTCATAGCCTCTATCACAAGAAGTTCCCCAAATTCGTCTACAGAATCTCCAATTTCTTCTGTGATAAATGGCGATAGTACGCCAAAATTATGTTGATAAAAATCAAACACCTGATCACACCGACTACTTAGTAGTTGTTTTTCTTTTTCTTTTTCTTTTTCTTTTTGTTTTTCTTTTTGTCCCCGTATCGTGGACGTATCGTCCAGACTGTCATGATTCGATAGATCATCTGACTCGTTTTTAGACCATTCAAAAGAAGAATCAGCATATGATTCGAATAACTTCCTCATCTTTACATTTCGAATACGTTCCCCTACATACCCAATGAGCTGTAAGTCTTTTACCTTTTCTAATTCGCTTCTCACGCAATCCTCCACCGGTTTTCCGCCGCGAATAAAATTAAATTTTCCCCAATTCTTAACAGCGATTTCCCGAGTTTCCTGGTTATATTTCAAAAGTTTGTGCTTATTGATCAAGCGCTCCAAGATACTTTGAATGGCCTCTTGCGAATACCCTGTATCAAAAGCCATTTGTCTTTTTGTTATCGTGTAAATCCCGATTTGTTTCGTATTTTTATTCGTCAACAAATAAAGAAACACATACTTATCCTCCGGCGTCATTTCCTCCACAACCTTCGGATCATCCCAAAATTGAGTGTAAACCACGCGATACCTTGCCATTATTACCATCCCTTTCTTGAGACTCTTTATAAATTCATTCACTTTTTATATATGGATGAAGTCGAAAAAAGGACAGGTTTTATCAAAAAAATAAATCAGAGCCGAAGCCCTGATTTGTTTCTGGAATTTAACTACGTTGGAGTCAGACTACCGGATGGGCTCTATGGCACCATAGTGTATCGACCTTTTTCGCCAGCCGTAGAAACAGTATAGACAGGGGAATCCATTTTCATTCTCTGTGGTGAAGCGCTGATTTTTGCGCTTCATGGATGGCTAACGGGCAGTTTAGTTCAAGAAGAAGTGGTAAAATACAAATGAAATAATCATATTATTGGGACTTATTAAACAGAAATTACAAAAGAGGTTTTGGATAAAGTATTTTTCAAGGATGGAAGTCTAAGGGATATTTATATTGTTGACGTTGATTTAACCGATTGGCAAAAATTTTTTGATTGGATTCGCACTTCTCCTTGGGATATTGTTTATTACAAGGATGGACAAGAAACGGAGTATGAAGAAACCGATGATGCCCATTTTTTAAAAGATAATGACTACCATATTTTAATGTCTATTAACATTAATGGTGTTTTGATTAATTGCCATTTCTTTTCAGAAGATGAAATAGAATTTGATATTGATCCAAAAGAAGTTAAAAGTATAACTGTAGTTATTGCGGTATTTAAATTTATGAAAAGCCTATCAAAAATTCTAGATAAAGAAAGTATTCTTACTGGTGAAAACTCTCCTGAGTATCCATTGGTTACAGTTAAATCAGATGGAACAATTCATATCAATATTTAACTGGGTGCTTGTTCAACTAACGATTCAGTTTTTTTGCAGAGAAGTAAAGATTGATGTTCAACTTTATTACATACATCTTTATAAGATTACCTGTTTGTCCAAACAAATAATTTAAGTGAGAATATTTTAAATGTATCTTATTTGAAAGGAGGTCACCATATATGGGTGTAATACCTTGTTCTTCAACAATAACTACAGAAAGTGGAACAGTGATAATGACAACATTTTCTCCGCTTAATAACACATTTACAATTACTATAAATCCTAGTAGCCCCTTAGTCACATTCTGTATAGATTTACCTTGTGTATCTTTTGGAGATTTTACTTGTACAGATGGATTTGCTTGCGAAGGTATTTGTACTACTGCCCCAAGTGGCAATGGAATTGGAGCTAATCCCAATCAAACTACCGCTACACCATTGTCATTCACGTATACGTTTAACAGTAGCGTAACACTTACTGCAGGAACATCTTTTGCAAATTTCCTTTATAGTAATGGGACTTCAGATTCTAACGTGGAATTACCTTGTGCTCCTGTATGCTCTTAAGCCCCACTAAATTTAAATTAGACTTACTTGAGGGATGTCTATTATTTTGAAAATGCAAGTTTTATTAGAAAGTCACACGATAAATTAGTTCTTTGTTCATGTAACGGAGATCGGTAGTTTAATATAAATAACTAAACCTCGCCATCACTTGGCGGGGTTTAGTTATTTATAAAATCAACGACAAGCCTTAACAGATAGAAATAGATACATATTGACGTAATGAGAAAACAACCAAATTCACAATGCCGGTGGATTTATTTGAAAAAATGTCTAAGGGAAAAAAAACCGAGTTAATATTCACATGAAAAAATAGCTGGTTTTAAAGCTGGATGTGCAAAATAGCACATGAAATAAGTGTAAATTATCAGGCAAAGTGACAGGTCTTGAGTCCCCAAATTTTTTTTATTGCTGCTTTGTTTTCTTATAAGAATTATTTCTTAATTCTATCTTAGTCCATTCTTCTTTTGGAATGTCTCTATGTTTATAATCAACAACCTTAATATGGCTACCTTGAATTTGAAAAGTAATTGTTTCTTCACCATAAGGTGGATTATGTGCCCCCTCGAAAGTTTGAACTTGAACAGTTACATTTAAGTTGAAATTTGTCTCATCTCTCTCTATTTTAAGGATTTCCTCGAATCCCCGATCCCACAGTTTAGGTTTATAATATGTTTCAATAGCTTTACTTATTGGGTCAACTAAGCGTTCAATCAATGCTTCTTTAAGTAATTGTTTTGGAACTGGTATTCGGTTAATTTTCTTTCTTTTAACATCAACAATTTTCCACCTATCTTTTAATGGGCCACTTGTTTGTTTTTCAACAGTATAAAGTACATTAGTTCCATCTTCTTTCCAAAGGTGAACATAACCTTTGTTACCCTTGATATATAGTCGTGGTTCATCAATCCATTCTTCTTCCAACTGAATAATTGTAAAATATAATTGGGCAAGTGGTGTTATTTTATAACCCAGCTGATTAAAATCACCAAATCCATAGAGTAGATAACCTGTTAAGTCAATATCGAAATTCATACTACCATTGTTGCCTTTTTGTACAGTTGCATGGGCTGTGCAAGGCATAAAAATACTCATAAGAAGTACAGTAATTACAGAAATAGCGGATAACTTTGGTCTCATATTCAATCACCTCCATAATATAT
>NZ_JBALOZ010000277.1:219-5804 GCF_036965125.1 Bacillus sp. JJ1503 | reverse complement strand
TTTTTACGCCTGAAGATCATATTTCAAACAGTAAGCTACAGGAACTGCAAAATTGGCTTTCTGGGACAAAAGCAAGATTTATTACCTTATCCCCACAGGAACATGATTATTTAACAGGAGTTATCAGTCATTTTCCGCATATTATTGCAGCCTCTCTCGTTCATCAAGCTGAGAAAACAAGTGCAAAGCAAAAGCTAGTACCAAGTTTGGCAGCTGGAGGCTTTCGAGATGTGACAAGAATCGCATCTAGCAGTCCTGAAATGTGGAGAGACATTTTACTGCATAATAAAGAAGTTATGTTACATCTTCTTGATGATTGGCAAAAAGAAATGCAGAAAGTTACTAACATGCTTGCCGAAGAAAATGAACATGAAATTTATCATTATTTTCATCGTGCTAAGCAATTTCGTGATGAATTGCCACAAAAAGAAAAAGGAGCTATCCCATCTTTTTACGATCTGTTTGTTGATATCCCTGACTATCCAGGTGTAATTTCTGAGATTACAGGATATTTAGCAAAAGAGGATATCAGCATTACTAATATTCGAATCCTGGAAACTCGAGTGGATATTAATGGAATCCTAATTATTAGTTTCCAAACAGAAGAAGATCGTGCGCGTGCAGAGGTTTGTATTCATAATTACACTAATTTTGAAACCTCTGTAGGAATTTAAGTTTGGGAGAAAAAAGCATATATAAGGGGTGTTTTTTTTGAAGCCAATTAAATTAAAGACCAGTATTCCTTCTTTAAGGGGATCAATCAATATTCCAGGTGATAAATCAATCTCCCACCGATCCATCATGTTTGGGGCTATTGCTGAAGGGGAAACGACCGTTACAAACTTTTTGCTCGGGGAGGATTGTTTAAGTACAATCGCTTGCTTTAAAAAATTAGGTATATCCATCCAGCAACTAGAGGATAAAGTGATCATTGAAGGAAACGGCATTGATGGGATAAAGGAACCTTCAGATATATTAGATGTCGGAAATTCGGGAACAACTATTCGATTATTGTTAGGCATTCTTGCTGGACGGTCTTTTCATTCTGTATTAGTTGGAGACGAATCGATTGGGAAAAGACCGATGACTAGGGTGACAAAGCCATTACAAACGATGGGAGCAGTCATACAGGGCAGGAAGAATGGTGAATATACACCCATTTCCATTTCAGGCGGCTCGTTAAAACCAATGGAATATTCATTACCTGTTGCAAGTGCCCAAGTTAAGTCTTCTCTGTTGTTTGCGGGATTACAGGCAAATGGGACTACAACTATCATAGAGCCAGTGAAAACTAGGGATCATACTGAAAGAATGATAAATAAGTTTGGCGGCTCGATTGAAGTGGATGAACGTACAATTCGCATTAAGGGTGATCAGAAGCTTACAGGAACTGATATACATGTTCCAGGCGACATTTCATCTGCGGCTTTCTTCCTCGTTGCAGGGGCTATCGTGCCTAATAGCTGTATAACATTAAAAAATGTTGGCTTAAATTCGACAAGAACGGGAATTATTGATGTTTTGAAAGCAATGGGCGCTGATATGACCATTGTTCCTTATGAAGACGATACATTTGAACCGTGTGGAGATATTACGATTAAAACATCGACTCTAAAGGGAATCACGATTGAAGGCGACCTAATTCCAAGACTGATTGATGAAATCCCTATTATCGCTCTACTAGCTTCACAAGCTGAGGGTGAAACTGTTATTAAAGATGCTGAGGAATTAAAGGTGAAAGAGACAAATCGGATAGATACGGTAGTAAATGAGCTAACGAAACTTGGAGCAGATATTGAAGCAACAGAGGATGGAATGATTATTAAAGGAAATTCTCAATTGAACGGTGGAATCGTTTCAAGTTACGGTGATCATAGAATTGGAATGATGCTTGCCATCGCCGCAGCTATATGTAAGGAAGAGGTATTCCTCAAAAATGAAGAGTCAATTTATATCTCTTATCCTTCATTTTTTACACATTTAGAAAGTCTTAGTAAGTAAATATTATTCAGGGGCTGCGTATCAGCCTCTTTTTGTTTTGTTACAAATATTAAATTGAGAATAACTTCTAAATAAATAATCATAAATATTAATATTTTTCATAGCTTGTCTTAAGACCGTATAAAGGGTGGTTTTATGACATATATCATTGAAAACGCCAATATTCTTAAGGACCAGAAATTAACGAAAGCCTCACTTTTAATTGATAACGGATCCATAGTATCAATTAAACCAGACTTTAAAAGGTATAAGTATATAAAAATGAATGCTGAACCATTTATAATGGCCCCCACTTCAATCCTGTTTAAAAAAGATTTTCCGTTAGAAAAATCTTTTCAGGAAATGAAAAAATTTTATATGGAAGAATTTATTCTAAAAGGATGCACGACCTTCATAACAGTGGCAGCTGTGAAGCATGAGTATGAATTATCAGCTGCAATTAAACGTTTAAAAATACATCTGCTAAATAGCCCAATTGATTTTATTATAGGTGTTCGGATACCAATCCGGCTATTAACCCAATCTTTTTTAAGAAAGTGTAAGCAGGAAAAAGTTCCCGCTATCTTTGTTGAGATTAATCAAGTGTACGAGCTGTTCAATTTGCCTTGGGGATGGCTTCGGGAGGCTATGTTTCCTTATAACAGCCCCCTAATACCAATATTTATGAATGCTAATAAACAGGACGCAAATGAATGGAAAAGGCTCATGAAAGAAGAAAAAATCCCGTTTGTACAGGAAGAATTACAAGAAGATAAGCCCATCCCAAATGACGCTTTATGTAAGATGGGGATTTATCCATTCAAGGCAAGCATTTATCAAGGGTGCGAATTGTCTTATAATTACTATTTGCAAAGCAGAGAAATACGAAAAATTGAAGAATCTCAATTGTTTCATTATCATAGAGATAAGTTAGTCATTACAGTTCAAAATGGATTTGTTATCCGTTCTGGCCATGATGTTGTTTATAGGCCTGGATATGGCAAGCATGTTAAAATAAAAACACCATCATTTTTTAAGATTGACGTATAGACGTGAAAGGAACTTACTATGGAGAAAATAAATGAAATTATTAAATTGCTTGAAAACGGTCAACATGAAGAAGCGTTGACCCATTATAAGAGAATTTTATTAAATGGATCTCATGAAGAAAGATATGTTCTAGGTGAGGAATTACTTCACTACGGATTTCTGGAGGAAGCAAAAAAAATATTCGAAAGACTGCTTGAATCTTATCCGGAAGAGGGAGAATTGCTTGTCCTTTTAGCAGAAACTCATATTGATCTTGGAGAAGAGGATGAAGCAATACTCGTTTTAGAGAAAGTACAAGAGGAAGATCCAAGTTTCCCGCAATCGCTATTGCTGCTTGCTGATCTTTATCAAATGGAAGGTTTATATGAGGTGAGTGAACAAAAGCTGTTAAAAGCAAAGTCCATTTTGCCTAAAGAGGTAATTGTTGATTTTGCACTTGGCGAACTTTACGGAGAACAAGGCAGATTTCTCGAAGCTGCAAAAATCTATAGACAAGTTCTTAATACAGATGAAATCATTGCAGGTGTGAATGTTAATCAGAGGCTAGCAGAGGTTCTTAGCGTGGGAGGAGCATTCGAGGAGTCTTTGCCTTACTACGAAAAAGCTATGGAGGATAAACTTGAAATTAATACACTGTTTAGCTATGCATTTACTGCACTGCAAGCAGGATATAATAGAACGGCCATCGAAAAGTTTAATGAATTAAAGGAGCTTGATCCCGAATATCATTCCTTATATATCAATCTTTCCAAGGCTTACGAGCGTGAAGAGGAATTAGAAGACAGCTTTAATGCGATTAAGATGGGAATTCAATATGATGAATATAATAAAGAGCTTTATTTATATGGCGGTAAACTTGCGCTAAAGTTAGGCAAGGAACAGGAAGCAGAAAATTTATTAAGAGAGGCGCTTGCACTTGACCCAGAATATATTGAAGCAGGGGCCAGCTTAACAAAGCTTTTTCTTAGGCAGGAAAGAAATAAAGATGTTTTGGAAATTACGGAATTGTTAAGTGATTTTGAGGAAGAGGAGCCGCAGCTTATTTGGGATTCAGCCTTAGCCCATCACCAGCTTGAAGAATATTCATTGGCATTAAACAAATACAATCGTGCATATACTTTCTTTAAGGAAGAGCCGGATTTTCTAATAGATTACGGAAATTTTTTAATTGAGGAAGGAAAAAGCACTGAAGCTGCCGAAGTTTTTAGTAAATTAGTAAAACTTGAGCCAGGCATCATTGAATATCAGGAAATACTACAAAGACTCTTGGATCAATGAAAAAAGTGAAATGGGCTTATTAATTTTGTAATAGCAGAGGAGGGAATCGAATATGTCAGCCCCTGTATCTGTCAACGAGAAAAAAGATTTTATTCGCTGGTTTCTAAACCATTATCAATTAAAGAGACGGGAATGTGTATGGATTCTTAACTACTTAATGAGCCATGATCAGTTAATGGAAAAAGTTCATTTTGTTGAGCATGCACAGTATTGTCCGAAAGGATTAATAATGTCAACTCATTGTGTTGACGAAGTCCCGTTTCGTTTCTACAAGGAAAATGTCATGACGACTGATGCAGAGAAATCTTTTCATGACATACGGCTTAATCGTGATGAGGATATCTTTATCCAGCTAAATTTCCACGCTTCCAATAAAGCCCATCAATATGCAGCTGTTTTGGAGGAAAACCCATTTTTACCGAATAAAATGGAAATTAGTGAGAAGGATAAAATGGTTGCTGAAAAGTTTCTTTGCGACAGCATAAAGAAATTTCAAAGAGAGACCCTTCTAAGGGAAATTGATGAGGCTTTGGACAGTCAAGACGAGTCCGCTTTCATCCAATTAACTGAAAAACTAAATAAATTAAAGTCTTAATCCTTGCTTGCTATTATTAGCAGGCTTTTATTTTTTTGTCGCAATTTCATAATAGTGTTAAGATAAATAGGATAAATTAGAAATATGGAGTGAGTTGGATGAAGTGGATTTCTCAGGATATTGATAAGTTTCTTCAGTCAAAAGAGTATGTGGATACAGCAGTATTGCCATTGCTTCCTGTTTCCCTCGGCAATGATATGAAACAATCAGCTTCGATGAGTGAGTTTATTTCCTTACTAAGTGTTCAGCTAGAAAGACAGTTTAGGGGAAGGGTTATGATGTTGACGGGATTTTCTTATCTTAAATCAGCAACAATGGACAAGCTTGGCGAGGATGTAAAGGTTTGGGAGAATGAATTATTTGCAAATGGTTTTAAGCATGTTTTTCACGTCACCTCTGACAGCAGCTGGAAAGGAATTGAAGATCGGCTAAATGGAAGTTTAATTTGGCTTCCATCCATTCCACTTGAACATATGGATGAGCGAAATCGAAATTCTATACTCGAGGATCAAGTTAAACAGCTATTAACTCTGTTTATGCAAAAATGGCAAAATGCTAAATGATGAAGGTTGTTATTAAGGGTTATTACTCCCTTTAGTCGAAAAAATGAAGACGAAGCTCGTTAAGAAGGGTTCAAAACTCCCTTCCAGTCGGAAAAATGCATACGAAGGTCGTTAAGAAG
>NZ_JBALOZ010000277.1:0-155 GCF_036965125.1 Bacillus sp. JJ1503 | reverse complement strand
TAAGAAGGTCTCAAAACTCCCTCCCATTCGGAAAAATAAAAACTATGTATTTTTAAATATCCAATTGACGGTATTCGTCTATTAATGTATTTCTGTGTAGACAAATTCGAGATAATAATTATACTCCTTTATTTTAAAAATGTAACTATTTTTAA
>NZ_JBALOZ010000276.1:0-9303 GCF_036965125.1 Bacillus sp. JJ1503 | reverse complement strand
TCAAAAACCTTGTTTAAAAATACTGGTTTCTAGGTCACGACTGAGTTGTCGTTAGACACAAGTATCAATTCCCAAACTTTCCACTTACTCCACCGTCACACTCTTCGCCAAATTCCTCGGCTTGTCAACATCACAGTCCCGGTGTAAAGCAGCGTAGTAAGAAATTAGTTGCAATGGTACAACAGAGATAAGAGGTGTTAATAGTTCGTGCACAGCTGGAATGACAAAAGTATCTTCTTCCGCTTCCAGACCTTTCATAGAGATGATGCACGCGTTGGCTCCTCGGGCAGCGACTTCTTGGACGTTGCTGCGGATGTTTAAATTAACACTTTCTTGAGTAGCTAAGGCGATAATTGGTGTGCCGTCTTCGATTAAAGCGATCGTGCCGTGCTTTAATTCGCCTCCTGCAAACCCTTCTGCCTGAATATAAGAGATCTCCTTCAGCTTTAGTGCTCCTTCAAGACCGACATAGAAGTCTAGTCCACGGCCAATGAAAAATGCATTGCGAGTAACGGATAAAAATTCACGGGCAATTGCTTCGAATTCTTCTTTTTCATCACAGAGCACTTCCATCGCATTCGCAATGATGCCAAGCTCTCGAGAAAGATCAAGATCCATTTCTATTCCACGGCTCTTTGCTGTAACCTCAGCTAAAATCGCTAATACCGCAAGTTGTGCTGTGTACGCTTTTGTCGAAGCAACAGCAATTTCAGGGCCAGCATGAAGCAGTAACGTGTAATCCGCTTCACGGGAAAGTGTTGAGCCAGCCACATTTGTAATCGTAATCGCTTTATAGCCCATTTCTTTAATTTTCACAAGTACAGCACGGCTGTCGGCAGTTTCCCCGCTCTGTGAAATAAAGATGAATAGAGGTTTTTCAGGAAGCAACGGCATGTTGTAGCCAAACTCACTGGAAATATGCACTTCTACCGGAATTTTCGCCATTTTTTCAATGAATTGTTTCCCAACGAGTCCAGCATGGTAGGACGTTCCCGCTGCAATGATGTAAATACGATCTGCCTCATTCATTGCTTGTAGAATTTCGCCATCAATTGTTAAAGCTCCCTTTTCGTCCTGGTAGCTTTGAATAATTTTCCGCATCACTAAAGGCTGTTCGTCAATTTCCTTTAACATATAGTGCGGATATGTGCCTTTTTCAATGTCGCTTGCATCTAATTCTGCTGTATAAGGATCACGGGTGATTTTTTCACCATCAAGGTTCATGATCGTCACGTCATCTTTTCTCACTATGACGACTTCTTTGTCCATTAACTCTACATATTGATCCGTTACTTGAAGCATCGCCATTGCGTCTGATGCGACCACATTAAATGTGTCACCTAATCCGACTAGCAGCGGGCTTTTATTTTTCGCAACGTAGATGGTTTCATTATCCTTTTCGTCTAAAAGGGCAAGTGCATACGACCCATTTAATTGCTTAAGCGTTTTGCGAAACGCTTCTTCAGTTGTTAGTCCTTCATTCGCGAGCAATTCAATCAGCTGAACGATGACCTCCGTATCTGTATCACTGTTAAAAGGAACGCCTTGCAAATATTCGCGCTTTAGGATTTCATAGTTTTCAATGACACCATTATGAACCAGAGTAAAGCGCCCTGATGCGCTTTGGTGCGGGTGAGCATTGGCTACACTTGGCACTCCATGTGTAGCCCAGCGAGTATGACCTATTCCTAGCTCGGCATAAACATCAAAATCAACCATGTTTCTTAAATCAGCAATACGGCCCTTTTCTTTAAAAACATGTACAGTGTTCTCGTTCATTACAGCAATTCCTGCTGAATCATATCCTCTATATTCAAGCTTTTCTAAGCCTTTAAGCAAAATTTCTTTCGAATCAAAATTTCCAATATATCCTACGATACCACACATACTTCTTTTCCTCCTAAATCGGAAGGGGCAAGAAGCCTTTTGGGACAGTCTTGCCCCTCATCTCTGTAATTGATCTTCTGACGTTTTCTTTTGACAAGCGACTAGTAATGTTGTTTTTTACAGTGGCTGTTTTCATCAAACGTCATTTTTAATAATTAGCATTCCCATCTCTTTGTGCATTAAGTTACCCTAATGTTTTATAGATGGAATAACGGTTTGCTTTGAACCGGGAGGCATCCGCCGAACATTTCGATAAACCTCCTCCTCGTCAACTAATCCACTTCCGTTCTGAATTAGTCCAGGCGCTTCAATATTAATTTTTTTTACAATAAAACGGCCCACCTTTCCATTTATTTTAAAAAACAGTAATATCATACACACAAAAAACTCTTTCGTCAATTGAAAAATAGAGGAAAAAAACTCCCTATACAATAAAAATATGCATAAGAGAACGGTTCGGTTCCCTTATGCATAGCCTGTTTACTCTTCATTCAATCCCATTTCTTCTACGACCACAGCAGCAATTCTCTCCACATAGGAGTTGCATAGCTCTTCTGTTGGCGCCTCGGCCATCACACGAACAAGCGGCTCTGTTCCAGATGGTCTCACCAAAATGCGGCCATTTCCACTCATTTCTTTTTCAACCTCTGAAATAATCGCACTTACTTTTTCATTATCTGTCACATGGTGCTTATCTGTCACACGAATATTCACAAGCTTTTGCGGGAACTTTTGCATTTCCTTTGCAAGCTCTGATAATGGCTTTTTCGTCATTTTCATGATGTTTACAAGCTGAAGACCTGTTAGGAGCCCATCGCCTGTCGTAATATAATCAAGGAAAATGATATGGCCGGATTGCTCGCCTCCAAGATTATAGCCATTCTTCTTCATTTCTTCTACTACATAGCGGTCACCAACAGCTGTTGGAATGCTTTGAATGCCGTTCGCCTCCAGCGCTTTATAAAAACCAAGGTTGCTCATAACAGTCGAAACCACTGTACTATGGCGCAGTCTGCCTTGTTCTTTCAGGTATTTCCCGCATATATACATAATTTGATCGCCATCTACAATGTCGCCATTTTCATCTATCGCAATAAGGCGATCTCCATCCCCATCAAATGCTAAACCGACATCTGCTCCCTTTTCCTTTACAAATGCAGCAAGCGTCTCAGGATGTGTTGATCCTACACCTTCATTAATATTTAATCCATTAGGAGAAGCTCCAATCATGGATAGATCTGCATCTAAATCGGCAAATAAGTGTGATGCAAGGGAAGATGTCGCTCCGTGAGCACAATCCAAAGCAATATGGATGCCGGAGAAATCCTCATCCACAGTTTGCTTCAAAAATTGCAAGTATTTCTGTCCGCCCTCGAAATAATCATTCACCTGTCCAAGCTCGGCTCCGACCGGTCTTGGCAGCTGATCTTCCTCTTGATCCATAAAGCTTTCGATTTCATTTTCCTGTTCATCAGATAGCTTAAACCCATCAGGGCCAAAAAACTTAATTCCGTTGTCTGCCACAGGATTATGTGAAGCAGAAATCATGACGCCCGCTTCTGCCCCAAGTGCTTTTGTTAAATAAGCAACACCAGGCGTTGAAATGACGCCAAGACGCATGACCTCTGCTCCGATAGATAATAGACCAGCAACGAGTGCCCCTTCAAGCATGTGTCCAGAAATACGAGTATCGCGGCCAATTAATACTTTTGGACGGCTTTTATCTCTAGTCAGAACATATCCTCCAAAACGCCCTAATTTAAAAGCTAACTCAGGTGTCAACTCGCTATTTGCGACTCCACGTACCCCATCCGTACCAAAATATTTTCCCATTAATGCATACTCTCCTTTAAACATTATTTATATTAAATCTCTTTTTGTGTAATCGTAACTTTTGCTACATCCGTTGCCAGATTCCATTGAACATTTGAAGGACCATTTACATTAATTTTGACGTCATGGTCTCCCGCTTCTATATTAGATAAATCAAGAAAAACAAGAAAATCACTAGCTTTTAATTGCTTAATCATTTCGCTTTTTCCTGTAACAGTTAGGCTGGCACCGTTATTTGGCGATAACACTTCTGCCTCATATTGGTTAGGGAGGCCCGAAAAACTGATTGGAAGATTAGAGAAAGTTTTATTCTCATCCGTTTCTACAGTTTGATCTCCCTCTTGTGGAATTTCACTTGTTTGGATCGCTACTCTGATCGTTTTTGGATTCACCTCAATAATTCCTTCAGAAATGATGACAGGCAGTGATATTTCCGTATCTTCATTGATTTGGCTAACATCTACTTCGACCCTTACGCTGTCCGTCCTATCTAACACATCCTGTGCAGCAAAAATCTTAGCCTCTTTTATATCAGGTGTAATGGAATCAATCTTGATGTTCGCCGGCGGACTGCCTTTTTCTATCACCTTAATGGGAACTGTTTTACTCAAGCTTTTCACTGGGATGATGACATCAACCATTTCATGTTCTAATAAAACATCAAGCTTATTCATATTCCGATCTAGCACTTGAATCTGTGCTTCTCTTCGAACAGTCTCTTTTATAGTCCCCCTTATATTCACTGTCGCTTTTACATAGCTAATTTTGTCAATGACATCCTTAGCTCCCGTTATTTTTATACTTTTCGGCTCTGCCTCAGGAGGCTCGGAAATATAGCCCGCCTCTAACAAGGTCTTATCAAATTCTACATCTACTTTAAAATCCTTTGTTACTTTCTCCTGAATGCTGACATTTACATAGGCAGGATCAATTGTCGCTTTCAGCTTGTCTGATAAATTTCGAATTTCCAACGGAACGCGTTTTGTGCCAATGGCAGCATTTGTTAAGTCCACATATACTTCGAAATTACGTTGCGCTTTTGCGGGTTGCAATAGATTCTTTGGACCTTGTATGGTCACTTTCACCGTTTCCGGGACGCCTGTTACTACAAGATTGTCAGTATCATAATAGCTTTTAACTGGTATATCCGATAGAATTTCATAATCCTCCCCGCTAGGCACATTAATGTTGGAAACGTCCTTTTGTGGATCATAAACAGAAGTAAAGAGAAGCATGGCAAGAATTAATGCGGTAATCTTCATAAACCAGCGTGTGCCAATCAGCTTGTCAATTAATTTATCCATTTTTCTTCGCCCTCCAATTCCAACGAGCGGAAGAAGCTTGTTTAACTCGGTTTTGTGTAATCAATTCCGTTGTTAACATTTCCTTAAAGTCATCAGATTGTAAGTCACGGTGAAGTTCGCCATTTTTTGTTAGCGAAATACTGCCCGTCTCTTCTGAAACAACTACCGTTACACTATCCGTTACTTCACTAATCCCTAGTGCAGCCCTGTGCCTGGTTCCAAGCTCCTTCGAGATAAATGGACTTTCTGACAAAGGAAGATAGCAAGCAGCAGCAGCCACCTGATTTTTTTGTAAAATAACAGCCCCATCATGCAATGGTGTATTAGGGATAAAAATATTGATCAGTAATTCTGACGAAATTTTTGATTCTAGCGGTGTGCCTGTTTCGATATAATCGCCCATTCCGGTTTCCCGTTCAATGGAAATTAAGGCCCCAATCCGGCGCTTAGCCATATAATCGACAGCCTTCACAATCGATTCAACCAATTTTTCCTGATCTTCTGACTCCTGATTGCCTGTTCTAGAAAAAAATCGTCCCCGCCCAAGTTGTTCAAGGGCTCTTCTTAACTCAGGCTGGAAAATGATTGCAATCACTACAAATCCCCAAGTAAGTACCTGCTGCATCATCCACCCAAGTGTCTGGAGGTGGAAATTATCACTGATTACCTTTACAAGAAGAATAACAAATATTCCTTTTACCAATTGAACGGCTTTCGTCCCTTTGACAATGACAATCAGTTTATAGATGACATACCAAACGAGGAGAATGTCAACAGTATTTGCTAATAATTTCAGTATAGAGAAATCTGAAAACGACATTATCCTTCCTCCAAATATATATTAAAAGCATCATTATTCATTAACATAGCTTTCATATTATACCATAAAGCATGCAATACCACCCGTCTGGATACTGTTAACTTTCCATATAAAATAACGGAATCCTGCCTAAAAGCAAGATTCCGTTGTAGAATGATTGTTTGTTATTGAACCGTCTCAGGCTCACTGCCTTCAAATATGCTAACTACCTCTTTAGCTGTTTTTTTGATATGATACCACATCCAGTCAAAAACAGCATTCACCTCTTTTATTTCCCCTGTGACTTTTCCAGCCGATGCCAAATATTTCTCTCCGTTAATAACGGTCACATTTCCTTCAACTTGTCCTTCTATTTTTAATTTGCCATTTTTAACGATGACGTCACCCTTGACTACCTCTCCTTCAGGAACAATGACTGTGTCATTTTGTACTACGAGATTGGGCTGTCTCGACACAGAGAATTGATGATCTTGTTCCCACGAGGAAATGATGCTTCCCATCATGAGTACGAGGAATAGAGATGCAGCCGTCACTAGCGGATGCTGTCTAATCCAGCGCTGGAAACCGACCTTCCGCTTCTCCTTTGGCAATTTGGCCATCACTTTTGCGGTAAAATCGGATGGCGCTTGTATATGTGAAGTGCTTCTGACAAGTGCAATAGTCTTTCGTAATTCATGGAAATGCGCCTGGCATTCTTTGCAGCTTTGCAAGTGCGCTCTTAACTCTGCTTCATGTTCGGCTGAGATCTCTTCATCTAAATATTCATGCATATAAAGAATCACTTCTGCTGGACACTTCAAAGTTCTCACCCTCTTCATAATCAAATTCGCCTTGGCTTATTTGCGCCCAGATTTACCTGAGCTCGCTCGATAAATTCCTTAAAAAATCGAAAGGCTCGCCGGAGGCTTTACTTTATTCAGCCAATGTTTGAACCCCATTTACATTTAACTCGCACCTATGAAGGTGGGAATTTATTGCTGAATAAAGTTATACGTGTCGTAATTGGGTTCTTAATGCTTCTCTTCCCCGATGAATTCTTGTTTTAACCGTACCTAATGGCAAATCTAATATCTTGCTTATTTCATTTAAGGAAAGTTCTTCAATATATTTGAGAACAATCACTGTACGGTATTTTTCTGGGAGCTTGGAAATTTCTCTTTGAATTGTCTCTTGCAGCTCCAGACTTTCAAGATCCTCCTCGGGCAGACTCGTATCTGCAGCAATTTGCGAATACATCGTTAACCCGTCAGTCCCTGCTACCTCTGCATCTAAATAATAATCAGGTTTCTTCTTCCTCATTCGATCGATGCAAAGATTCGTAGCAATTCGATAAAGCCATGAAGAGAATTTCAGATTTATATTGAAACTATGAATGTTCACGTAAGCTCTTAAAAAAGCCTCCTGTGCAATGTCTTCTGCTTCATGTCTATTTCCCAGCATTCTATAGCAAATCATATATACTTTTTCTTTATAGATTTCTACTATTTCTGCATAGGAGTCTTGATCCCCTTTTAGTACCTGCTTAATCCTTTTCTTTACGATTGTCTCCATTTTTCTTTTACCTCCGCTCTAATGCGGCTAATCGATATTACGATCGATAGCGGAAAAGGTTTCACTTTTTTTTAAAAATACTAACCATATCTATATTAACAAATATTTACTGCTGGTGTTTAATAATTTTATTTTACGGGGATTATAGTAAGTAAAATTTGAGGATTGCCAAAGATGTACGTCCTAAAGCTTTTCTATTTCGAAATTCAGGCAGTTATAAATAGGTATATCCAAAAGCAAAAAAGGGGTGGTCTCATGTGTGATTGTAAACTATTAAAGGATATAGAAGATTGCAGAAGAGAAATGATTTATTTAGCATCCTCCTCTTCTCTGTGTAGTCAACAAGTAGTAGACATGAGTACAAAACTGGACAGGCTGCTCAATTTATACTACACCCAGAATAAAAAAAATTAGGCAGGGCTTTTTGTTGAGCCACTGCCTGGTATTTTTTATAGAAGCTTTTCGCCAAATAATGAACCCATTAAAGCAACAGCAACAGATGCTGTTTTATTCTTTTCATCTAAAATCGGATTTACCTCAACAAATTCAGCTGAGGTAATCAACCGTGCTTCCGCTAGCATTTCCATGGCTAAGTGGCTTTCCCGGTAGCTGATTCCGCCAATAACCGGAGTTCCTACTCCAGGTGCATCATGAGGATCTAACCCATCTAGATCAAGAGACAGATGGACCCCATCCGTTTTCTCTTTTAAATAGTTAATCGTTTCTTCCATAACCTTCGTCATACCCAAGCGGTCGATTTCATGCATCGTATACACTTTAATTCCCAGCTCTTTTATTAATTCCCTTTCGCCCTCATCTAAAGAACGAGCTCCAATAATGACAATATTCTCTGGCTTTACTTTCGG
The DNA here is from genome assembly GCF_036965125.1 of Bacillus sp. JJ1503. Classification (NCBI taxonomy): domain Bacteria; kingdom Bacillati; phylum Bacillota; class Bacilli; order Caryophanales; family Bacillaceae; genus Bacillus; species Bacillus sp. JJ1503. The sequence goes on along the minus strand of NZ_JBALOZ010000276.1, from coordinate 1,042 downwards.
AGCAAAGCCACCCACATTGGTAAGCAATGGATGACCCATGCCTAAACTAACAGCAAGCGGCATCCCGTGAATATTTCCTGAAGGAGAAGTCTCTGCCGTATTTAAATCCCCATGGGCATCATACCAAATGACGCCTAAATTTTTATAGTGCTTAGCAACCCCAGCCAGTGTGCCAATCGCAATGCTGTGATCACCCCCAAGTACAAGTGGAAACGCTTGATCCTCAATGGCTTGATCCACCTCTTTAGCGAGCAATTCTGTTTTCTCAGCAATTAATTTCAAATTGCGCAGGTTGGAAACCGGATCAACCTCTACTTCTGGTCTCCCTATAGCAATATCTCCCTTGTCATGAACTTCATCAAACAATGCTTTTAACCGCTCATTTACTCCTGCATATCGAATAGCACTAGGCCCCATATCAACTCCACGTCTAGCTTGACCCAAATCCATAGGCATCCCAATAATCGCCAACTTATTCATAAAAAAGCCCTCCCTAAGCCAATAAATCATTTTCTACCTTTATTTTAACCCCATTGAAGGAAATGACTCAACTCGACAAAAATCTGTATAAATATACGGAATATTAGAAATTAAATGGGTGTTCGGCTGATTGGACGGGATAGAATCTATTATTGGTGACCGGTCGTGCTCTTTTTCTGACGGGACGGGCACCAGTAACCCTTATTGGTGACCGGTCGCTCTCTTTTTCTGACAGGACGGGCACCTAAACCAATTTTTGATGACCGGTCGCTCCTTTTTTCTGACTGGACGGGCATCAGAAACCCTTAATGTCGACCGTTTCCTCTCTTTTTCTGCCGAGTCGGGCACTATCCCGCTTCTTATCGTTCGTTCTATTATATTAGGTAAACGAGAACCTAAAGAAGGTTAAAACCAAAGAAGACCCTTAGGAATAATATCCCTAAAGGTCTTCTTTAGAAAACGAAGTGAGCCATGAAGGACTCGAACCTTCGACCCTCTGATTAAAAGTCAGATGCTCTACCGACTGAGCTAATGGCTCATTTGAAAAATGGCTGGGCTAGCT
>NZ_JBALOZ010000275.1:0-4813 GCF_036965125.1 Bacillus sp. JJ1503 | reverse complement strand
CCAAATTTGCAGATGATGGCTAATATATAAAGATTTATGAGACTAATCACAAAAGAGAGGTGATTTATTATGAGGATTCTTATAACAGAACTTATCTGGAATGAAGGTATAGAAGAACTGGTTAAACAGGGATATGAAGTGAGACTACCAAGAGAATTTATAGGAACAACACGATAAATTGCTTAAAGTTTTTAAAAGGAATCGCCTCTTTATGTGTCATATAATACTCAATTTATAATTTTTAGAAAATTAAATAATTTGTTATTGACTATTAATGAATTTGGTGTTTTAATAAAATTATAAATAAATTGGTTGGGTCACCACACCAATATAAGGAGGCTTTTAAATGGGAAACAATGGTCAATCAAGTACTCTTACGGAAAAGCAGGAAACAAAGCCTGTAAGCACTCATAAGTTCCTAATCCATCATAGAGGTGATCATGTAGGTGTTGCTACTAGCCCGATAAAAGAGGGAGAGCAGGTAGTCGGCATTTATATGGATGATAATTCAGATGTGTCAGTAACAGCTAGAGGGGATATTCCTTTAGGCCACAAAATTTCTTTAGTCAATCTGGAAAAAGGTGAGCCTGTCTTAAAATATGGCGTTCAAATCGGTATAACGACAGAAGAATGGACAATTGGCGATTATGTTCACACACAAAATATTAAAACGGCGAGGTGGTAAAAATGGGACAACAACTTTTTGGATATCGTAGAGAAAATGGTAAGGTTGGAATTCGAAATCATGTAATTATATTGCCTGTTGACGACATTTCAAATGCGGCTTGTGAAGCAGTTGCGAAACAGGTTCAAGGAACAATGGCTCTCCCACATGCTTATGGGAGACTTCAGTATGGACCAGATTTAGATTTACATTTTAGAACAATGATTGGAACTGGTTCCAACCCGAACGTAGCTGCTGTAGTAGTAATTGGGATCGAGGAAAATTGGTCAAAAAAGATTGCTGATGGAATTGCTGAAACTGGTAAACCAGTATCCTACTTCTCTATTGAAGGAAATGGGGATTTAGAAACTATTCGGGCAGCATCTTGGAAAGCTAAAGAGTATGTTCAATGGGCGACAGAACTACAAAGAGAGCCGATAGAATTAAAAGATTTAACAGTTAGTATAAAATGCGGGGAATCTGATACAACAACTGGTTTGGGTTCCTGCCCAACAGTATCTCAAGCTGTTGACCGCTTAGTTGACGCAGGTGCTACTGTTTTCTTTGGGGAAACATCTGAATTAACAGGCGGGGAGCACTTAATCCGTGACCGAATGGCTACACCGGAATTACGTAAAAAATTTATGGCTATCTATGAAGATTACGTAGGGGAAATTGAATCGAAGGGTGTCGATCTACTAGGATCCCAACCAACTCAAGGTAATATCGCGGGTGGACTTTCAACCATTGAAGAAAAGGCACTTGGAAATATTGCAAAAACAGGAACGAAGCAAGTCATTGGTGTATTAGAACCTGCTGAAAAACCTTCGAATGGAGAGGGCCTATATTTTATGGATACGTCTTCTGCAGCAGCAGAGTGTATCACCTTGATGGCAGCAGCTGGCGCTGTATTACACTTGTTCCCTACAGGACAAGGAAATATCATCGGTAATCCGATTGAACCTGTCGTTAAAATTACGGCAAACCCTATTACGGCGGGCACTATGAGTGAACATATTGATGTTGACGTCCAGGGATTACTAGCTCGTCAGATTTCATTAGAAGAAGCTGGGGATCAGTTAATGGAAATGATTGCTCGTACTGTCAATGGCCGACTTACAAGTGCAGAGGCACTAGGGCATAGAGAGTTTGTTATGACAAAATTATATCGCAGTGCCTAATCTCTCCCCTCTCCCTACACATTATGCGTAGGGAGAGTACTTTTTTGACCAGATACTTTTAGTACAAAACAATTGACTAAATTTAAAGGGGCTAACTTATGAATACTTACAGTAATGCCGATCTTAAAGTGTTTTGTGACGATGTATTAGTAAGTATGGGGATGAATAAAGAGAATGCTGCGGTAGTTGCAGAGGCGTTGCTATCAGCAAATTTAGAAGGTGTTGATAGTCATGGAATTAGTAGACTGCCTATCTATTCTAAACGCATCAGCGATGGGAGGATCAATCTGAATCCAAACATCCAAATAAATATGAAAACCCCTTCTGTTTTATTAGTTGACGGGGATAATGGACTGGGGCATGTCGTCAGTTATCAAGCCATTCAAAAGGGGATTGAAATGACGAAGGAAACGGGCATTACAGCAATAGCCGTTAAAAATAGCAATCATTTTGGAACTGCCTCCTACTTTTGCCAGCTGGCATGTGAACAAGACCTTGCTTGCATTGGATTTACAAATTCACCTTCTGGAATTGCGCCTTGGGGGGGGAAAGATGCTTTTTTCGGAACTAATCCGATTGCATTTGGATTTCCGACTGGAAATGACCAACCTGTAATCATTGATTTATCGACTAGTATTGTAGCAAGAGGAAAGATTATTTTAGCTGCCAAACAGGGGGATCATATCCCTGATGGGTGGGCGATTGACGAACACGGTCATCCAACAAATGATCCTGAAGCTGCTTTAAAGGGATCTGTTCTGCCTTTAGGTGGAGCGAAGGGAGCAGCTTTAGCTTTAGCTGTGGAAATTTTGACTGGAGTCCTTTCAGGTGCTACCTTCGGGCCACATGTAAAAAATCTGTATGATGATAAAGAAATAGGACAGGCAAATGTGGGGCACTTTTTTATTTTGTTGGATATTGCGAAGTTTATGAATGTAACTTTCTTTTTTAAGTCACTCCAAACTCTTTTAGGGGAAATGAAGGCAGTTCCAAAAGTACCTGGAACAACGGAAATTAGATATCCGGGGGAAAGAAGAAAGAGGGAGAAAGAGCAACGACTGTCAGAAGGAATTCAATTATCAGCCAGCGTAGAAGAAGAATTAATCGAATTAGGCACTAAGTTTAACGTAAGGTTTCCAACACCTATAGCCCTAGAAAATACTCAATAGTCTAAGGAAGGCTGTGTGATTAGTGATTAAATCAGAACAGCCTTTTATTTTATTTAGGGGAGGCGGTGTTGATTGAATGCTGTACACTTTCTAAATGGTCTTTCATTAATTGTTGTGCGACCGTAGTATTTTTTTGTTTTATTGCTTGTAGTATTTTTGAATGTTCCTGAACAGATTGATTGACGCGGCCAGGGATTTGAATGGATTTATTACGAGACTCTGATAGTAAATCAATTAAAAAATTCATGATTCGAATGAGTACTTCATTTTTTGAATTGTTAGCTAATGTTATATGAAATTTATGATCTAATTCGGCAAGGCGTTTATAATCAATTTCGCCAGTTAATATTTCATTTGCTTCATTAACAATTTGTTCTAATTCATTAAATTGATCATCACTAGAATTTTCAATAGCCCATTTTACAGTCCATTCTTCAAGAATTTTTCGAACAGCAAAAAAGTCTTTGATATGATCAGATGAGACAAAAAAAGCTTCAGTCATCTTTTGAATTTGATGTTCAGGTGAAGCCACAAATACCCCTATTCCATGTTTAACAGTGAGATAGCCATAGGCTTCAAGTATTTTATAAGCTTCCCTTACTGTATTTCTGCTTACAGAAAGCTCAATCCCCATGTCTCTTTCGCCTGGAATTTTATCTCCAACCTTATAAACCCCTGCTTGAATTCTTTTCTTAATACTATCGGCGACTTGTTCAGAAACTCCTTTTCTATTAAGTTGCATCTACATCTCAACCTCCTATCATATTGTTTTGTATTTATATAAAAAATATTTCAATGGCTCAAACATTTTATTAAAACATTATATAAAGAAGTAATTACCTTGAAGAAAAAAATTCATTTTATCGTATTGGATAAGTTGTAAGCGCCTTCAATTGAGCTCAACGTATTGTTTCATTTTATTTTATATGGAAGGGATATTGATCGGGTGACCCAACCAATATTCCTTAATATAATTAAACCATTTTAAAATGAACTAATCAACAAAATTATTAAACTAAAGAAAAGTAATACATTATTGTTGTGTAGTAAAAAAATTTATCAACTACAAATGATGTCAAAACTAAGAAAAGAACGAATTAACTTCTCTTCCATAGGATATTGATTACTTATTTTTACTTGTGGGTTTATATTATATCAAAACATTGGCAAGGTATCCACCGCATCCGCAAGATCACTATACGAGTCTTTCAAATATCTGCTCGTTGTCGCAATGTTGCTATGACCTGCGGGTCTCCTTACCTTTTCAATATTATTATTCAATCGCCTTTAGCATCCATTAACAAAAGTATGCCGGAACATATGGGGTGTTAATCTCTTCTTTGGCAGTCAATAGCCCTCAATCATCGTCCGAATCCTACGGACAGTTAATTTCTTCGATTGAAGGCTATAAAATATAAATGGGGAGTTGCTACATAAAGCTTTTGCTTTGCTATATCTGCCCGATAGATTAGCCAATCTTGGATTTCTGAAGGGAAAAGCGCGGGCTGTTCATTAACCGGTACAAGTCAAAAAAGAGCATCTACTGGCAAAGCAGATACATATATTCCCTAACAGGCTTTATTTATTTCCCCCAATCTGATGATTTTGGTTCGATATAACCATCTATCTCCTGATAGAGTAATATTTTACTGACACCCATCTGAGTTTTTTTCCGAATTGAAATTGATCGAATTATTTCAAGCCCGTATAAACGTGCGATTGACTCTATAGAACCACTTGCCAAGCGATTAAATATAGAGATTGAGCTTGATAGAAAATTAACAGAACGTATACTAAGC